>NZ_WTKZ01000100.1:0-7117 GCF_011378805.1 Pseudoalteromonas sp. Z9A6 | reverse complement strand
AATCCCCGCTAATTTCTTAGCAGGGATTTGTGTATAAGAGACAGCTTTATCGCGGCTTTTTATTCTCTGTATTTTCATGCAGTTCGAGTTTTGGTGCACTCATACCTTTGAGCAACCGACCAAATATATCAGCGCCGGTAATAATGCGTTTCACGTCGCTCCACACTAATACCACATCGTGATCAATGGCCCCATCAAACGATTTATCTAAAGAATGATTAGCTCGTATTTTTAAAATCACTTCACTCAAACGCATCGCTTCATCAGCAACAATTATAGGCCTGTGACAATAATGATAAGGGTCAAACGTATCTGGCTCAAATAACGCTGATCTTAAAAAACCGTCAGCATCTACCACTAATAAAGGCCAACCGTCTTCATTGGTAATGATCACCCAGTTATAACCTGATGTAATGGTCTCCTCCCTATACGGCATCTATGTGCCATGATTAAAGTGGTTACAATAATCAAAGGGAGAAGACCAAAATGAAGATTACAACAATTGGTTTAGACATAGCAAAAAGATTTTTCCATGTGGTGTGCTGCAATGAACAAGGGCGCTTAGTTAAAAAGAAAATGTTAAAGCGTGCGCAAGTGTTATCTTTTTTCCAACAACACACTACGTGTTTAGTTGCTTTAGAGGCCTGTGCAACTTCTCATTTTTGGGCTCGAGAAATCAGAAAATGTGGTCATCAGATAAAGCTTATTCCACCTCAGCATGTAAAAGCCTTCTTAGTTGGCAATAAAAATGATTATAACGATGCTTTAGCAATTAGCGTTGCTTCAAAACAACATCATATTAAGAGTGTCTGTATAAAATCAGTTGAGCAACAAGATAACCAAGCACAGCACAAAGCGAGAGAATTAGCGGTCAGACAAAGAACGGCACTATGCAATCAAATCCGAGGCTTAACTGCTGAATACGGAATTATTTTAAATCAGGGTATAAACACAATACGCAAAAGTATCCCCCTAATTTTAGAAGATGAAAATACCGGATTATCAGGCGCATTTAAAGCGGTACTAAAGCAGTTAGAAACACAATTGAGTAACTTAGACAGCTGCATTGAAACTTACAGTACATTAATAGTTGAAACAGCAAAAAATAATGATATTTGCCAACGGATCCAAACAATACCTGGATTTGGTCCTATGGTATCAAGCGCCTATTTCAATGAAGTTGGAAATGGCAGTAACTATAAAAGAGGCCGCGATGTTTCAGCGTCTTTAGGTATCGTTCCGCGTCAACACAGTAGTGGCGGGAAAGGTACTTTACTTGGGATAAGTAAGCGAGGAAATAGCTACTTAAGGTGCCTGTTGATCCAAGGAGCAAAAGCGGTTGTCTCAAGAGCAAAAACGAAGAATGATAAATTAAGTCAATGGATAAACCGACTGGTTCAAACTCGAGGGCATAATCGAGCATGTGTAGCTTATGCCAACAAGATGGCGAGAATGGCTTGGGCTATTAGCGCTTCAGGTGAGAGTTACTCACCCGTATAAATACTCTTCAAAGAATTGCGTAAGTGGCTAAAACGATGACATAACAGGTCAAACCTGCATATTGAAAACCTATAGAGTTCAGTGGTAGTAAATACCGATAACCTGATCAGGACAATATGCGCGGATTACATCAAGGTCAGAAGTAATAATCTTCACTAAAAGACCGTATATATGACAGCAAACCTGTCCCTGCTATCGTTGAATGACACCTTGCAATACTGGAGGAGACCATATATGACTTATGTAGTTTGCGTAAAAACTCATTATCAGTTGTTAATGTAAGGTCTGGGAAAATAGGTAAATCAAGCTTAGTAGGCAAAGCAATAATAGAGTCTGGATCAATTACCTCACCCTCTTTGGTTACGCTTATTTCATCTAAGCTAAAAAAGTTAAGCGCGCCTATTCCCTCAACGTGTTGAACATCAGCTTCTTCAGCCTCTATGTGTTTGCGAATAATACCCCTGAGCTCGCTTTCAGCAAAGTACGTAATCCCCTCTTTACCTAACCATGCATCGAGTATTAAAGCCGTTGGCTTAGCAACTATATAAAACAGAATCTGATAAAACTTAATTAACGGCGAAAGTAGGCTTGCCATTTTTAACGCATTACGCGAAAAATAAGCCTGCGGTGTTATTTCACCAATAATAGTAATTGCGATAGTTGAGAATAAAAACGAACTTGCGCCCATTAATACCGAATCAGAAAGTAGTGTAAGTAGTACGTTAATACCTACGTTGCCCCACAAAATAGTCGACAATAAAAAGTTAGAGTCGTTTCGAAGGGCCATGACTTTTATAGCCGCCTCGTTCCCTTTTGCACTTTCCATTTCAAGCTGAAGCCTACTTAGTGAAAAAAACGCTAAGTTTAAGCCCGAAAATATTGCCGATTGTGAAATACACAAAGCAATTGCACACCAAATCATGACTTCAAAGGTCATTGTATTTTCCTGTTAGTAATACCAATTCACTTAATTAAGCGAATTGGTACAAGGCTTATAAAAGCAATAAACTGCCTAAACCTAAAAAGGTAACAAACCCAACAATATCGGTAACGGTAGTTAAAATTACCGAACCAGATAACGCAGGATCAATTTTCATTTTGTCTAAAATAGACGGAATAACAACACCTGCTAGTGACGCGGCCACTAAATTCAATAATATGGCTACCGTAATCGTAATACTAAGCATTAAGTCGTTAAACCATAAAAAGGTAAGTAGGCCGATTACAAACGCCCATACCAAGCCATTTACAGCGCCAACACGCAGCTCTTTTTTAAGCAACGCATTACGGTTTGAATCTGTAACCTGTCCAAGCGCTAAACCTCGCACAATAACGGTTAATGTTTGACTACCTGCAATTCCCCCCATAGAAGCGACCACTGGCATTAATACAGCTAATGCTACAACTTGTTCTATCGTTGCGCCAAATAAACCGATAAACCACGACGCTAAAAAGGCAGTTGCTAAATTAATACCTAACCATATACCACGGTTTTTAGCACTTTTTCGCACACTTGCGAACAGGTCTTCGTCTTCACGTAAACCACCGGCTTTAGCGGCTGCTTCATCAGCAATTTCTTGTCGTAATTCATAAGCAGAGGCAATGGTTAATCGCCCAAGTAATTTGTTATCAGCATTAACCACTGGCAGTGCCATTTTTTCACTGTGGATCACCACTTCTGCCGCTTCATATAAATCATCATCAGCATGGAGCGATGAAAAGTCATGATTTGCCAATGTCATTAAATTATCGGTGTCGCTGGCTTTTATTAAATCATTTACCGCAACCTCACCTATTAAACTACCCTTGCGGCTTACTAAATAAATAACTTCACTGTATTGCGGTAAACCTTTGTGTAGCAATTTTTTAGCACCACCGGCTGTTAGCTTCTCCGATACTTTTAAAAAGTCAAAACCTAACCAGTGACCTAATTGTTCTGGTGGGTATTGCTGCGCTAATTCATATTGTTTGGTTTGCGCTTCATCGAGTTGCTTTTTTGCATACTCAACAAATCGCTCTGGTATAACTTCTTCAAGTTCCAGTAGCTCTTCTACATTAACTTCATCAAGAAGTTTAAAAGCCTCTGTGTCTTCTAGCGTTTGCAGCAACCACAAACAACTATCTTCACTTAAATTAACAAAAATTTCGTGTTGTGTGTCTTCATCAAGCAACTGCCAAATTTCAAGTCGTTGTTCTTTTGGTATCGCCTCAAAAAGTAATGACAGGTGCTCTGTTGAAAGCGTTAACTGCGCATCTGCTAATAATTTATTTTTGCGTTCTGTTGTATCGCATTGCAATAAATCATTTATGAGCTGTGGAAGTTGGTCTACCGGATACTCAATCATCTTAAAACCTTAAAATTTAAAAGCGCACATTATTTATAGTCTACTTGAACAATAAAAAATTGCAGAAAAAACGTGAACTTATTAAGCATGCGCAAGCTATTTTTGCGCATTGTATGGGCAAACTAAATGCAGTACTAATATTTATTTTAAAAAATTAAAAAAACAGTAAAAGGAATTTTTTTTGAGGGATTAAACAACAAGTAAGCAAACCAAAGGGATTACTTATAATAAAAAAAATCCCATATTAGCTAGGCTAATATGGGCAAAATCACACAATGAATTAGGTGTTTTTAAATTACGGTTTATTCTTTAAATTAAAGTCTATCAGTAATATTTCGTACTAAGTCAGAATCTACAAATTGAGTAATAAGTGCAGCGCCCCACGCATAGCCTCGCTGTATTGGGTAACCTTTAAAAATCCAGCGTTTACGCACGTGATTAAAGCGCTCTAAATAGTCTTGCTTTTTTTGTGGCAGAGGTTGCTCACCCAATTTATTCCATGCTTTATATACGCCTGACATGTCAGACCCTCGCATAAAGCGTTGCAACCAACGTGGAAAACGAGAAAAGCTAATAGTGGACTGAAAATCAATAAAGTAAGGTTTACCGTCTGCGCCGCATAAAATATTACCCATATTACGCAAGTCTAAATGCACGATGCCTTTGCGATGCATTTTTGCTACTTGACGCTCAAGCTCACTAAAAAAGTTAACAGGTAGTGTTTTGTCTTCATGAATTAAAGCGCGCAGTGGCGTGCCTTCGATATAGTTATAAGCAACCGCTATCGGCGACAATCTACAAAAGCGGTTAGCAACTGCGTTAAGCTCTGCTAAACGGCTCAACCCTTTATACTCTTGATTTACCGACATACGTGCAAATGTTTTGCGGATAAACCACGGGCTTTGGCTAAAATCTTTAACAATTAAATCAAATTCATTATCTTTATATCGATACACAATCGCGTTAGCAAAACGTCCCTTATGGACAACACTTAAGTGATGTTGCATAAAAGTATGTTCTGGAAATTGCTGCTGTAATTGTACTAACAAATTATTTTCAATCATAACAAACCTAACAAGATGATAACTTTAATTGCCTAGGCAACTATATTATCAAAGTTAGATTCTGCGCACAATCAGATCAACAAATTAGCACGCTAACTTTCTATTGAAACAGTATCGCTATTTTATTGATAATCTACTTTTGGGGGGAGTTTGGCAGTGAATCAAGATTATTTATAGCTTTGAATAGTAAGTCGATTATTTGGTTTTTTTCTGGCTCTGAAAAACCATTTAATGCTTGCGTATAGACTTCGTTCACTACAGGCATAATTTCAGGACAAAGCGCTTTACCTTTTTCACTTAAACACAAAATAGTTGAGCGCTTATCAAGCTCACATTGCGTTTTAATAATGAGTCCTTTTTCTTCAAGTCGGTTTAGTAAGCGGCTCATAGCGCCACGATCATAAACCATATACTCGCAGAGTCCTGCAAGCGTATTAACCGACTCTCTCGCAAGTAGTACAACCACAATATATTGCGCTGAAGTTAGGTCCATAGGGAGTAACTTGGCATCAACATGAATGGCTAATCTCGAACGTAAAAAAGAGACTAAACGCCCCAAATCTTGCTCTGGCACTAACTCTTCTCGAGTACAACGTTTAATTGATGGCATGTTTTGCATGGTTATTTCACTGTATAGGTATATTTGCATGCTGATAGACCTTAACGCATACAAAAAATTCAATAATTTTTACAAAAATTCGCCCACAAAAATAAAGCCGCTATTAGCTGTAATGCCGATCAGTTAAGGTTAATTGATCGGTTGACCGATCTAAATGATCGTGAATAATCCGTAATTAGTTTCGCTAATTACGGTTTTTTTATGGATATTCAAACAGCTCTTTCAACCACCTTCTCATCTGCTGATGAATTTACAACGCTTGATAACTTATCTGGCATCTTAGATCCCGAATTACTTAACCAAGCTTTTGAAAAATCGGGTGTCGCCACCGTTCGTAAACGTCGCCTACCACTCGATGCTGTCGTTTGGTCTGTGATTGGTATGAGTTTATTTCGTCATGAATCTGTTTGGGATATAGCCTCTAAAATGGACATCGCCTTACCAGGTAAAGGGAAACTAGTTGCCCCTAGTGCCATGGTTCAAGCGAGACAACGCTTAGGTGAAGATGCTGTCGAGCAGGTCTTCAAGATGATGGCGTCACGGCATTATAATCATGCCCACTTCGATACATTTTGTGGCTTAAATCTATTAGCAGTTGATGGCGTTGTTTTTCGTACACATGATACGCCAGAGAATAAAGACGTATTTGGGTGTGGCTCAACCCAGTATGGTGAAAATACCTATCCGCAAATTCGGATGGTATGCCACATGGAGCTAACGAGCCATCAACTCATTAATTGTACTTTTAACGGGCAACATCAAGGAGAAATGACACTCGCTGAAGAGCTCATTGAAGGTACACCGGATAACTCATTAACCTTATTTGATCGCGGTTATTATTCATTAGGGCTTTTGCATCGTTGGCACCAAGCAGGGACTGAAAGGCACTGGATGATACCTGTCAGAAAAGGCTTAACCGTTGATACCATAAAGAAAGTGAGTAAAAATGACCAGTTAGTGCGTCTTAAAACATCGCCACAAGCGCGAAAAAAGTTTACTGACTTGCCAGAGTTTATAGAAGCTCGGCTGCTTACTTACACGCATAATAATAAGCAGTATCAGATTCTTACATCAATGCTTGATGTAATGCGTTACCCATCAAAAGAAATCGCTGATTTGTACATGCATCGCTGGGAAATAGAAATAGGATATCGAGAAATAAAACAAACAATGTTGCACTCAAACTATATCCTACGCTCAAAAAGGCCGGATATGATAAGGCAAGAATTGTGGGGGTTACTAATTGCCTACAATATTATAAGAATAGCCATGCGTGAGGCAGCAGAGTTACTGGAAGTATGGCCAAATCAACTGAGTTTTTCTCATTGTTCAAGACATATCAATGTATTTCTGTTAACTATCCCACTGACAAGTCCGGGAAATTTACCAAAACGCTATGAGCATTTATTAGAAACGCTGACGCTATTTCAGTTACCAACAAGGCATCATGAGCGCAGCTTTCCACGATGTGTGAAAAAGAAACCATCTAAATATCCCTATAAAAAAAAGCCAGTCAGTGTTAACTGACTGACATTACGCTATTAGCTGTCTCTTATACACAAATCCCTGCTAAGAAATTAGCGGGGATT
>NZ_WTKZ01000010.1:0-104540 GCF_011378805.1 Pseudoalteromonas sp. Z9A6 | reverse complement strand
TTTCTTAATAATACTGAAATGACACAGATTTCTAAACACTACCAAAAAATCAGCTGCTTAGCAGCTGATTTTCAAAACGATTAACTTAACCAAGTAATTAGCTTGTCTTTTAAAGTTTGTGGTTTAATTGGTTTTGTAATGTAGTCGTTCATTCCAGCAGCTAAACATCGCTCTCTATCACCTTCCATCGCACTCGCTGTCATAGCGATAATCGGTATGTAAGTATAATCTACCCCTGCCTTACTATTTCTAATTTCACTTGTGGTATCGTAGCCATTTAAATTGGGCATTTGGCAATCCATTAATATAACATCAAAAGCTTGCTCTTCGTTTTCTCTCAATGCTTGTAATGCTTCAATACCGTCTGACGCACAAGTGATTTTTACTTTAGTACGCTTTAATATCGCCTTAGCTACTTCAATGTTTATCATATTATCGTCAACTAATAATATATGATAAGCAGATAGGTCAGGCTCTACTTGTTCCACTTCCAAGCCTTTAGGTGGCGCTATAATACAGTCACTACTAGCACCAAATAAGCTGGCCAATTTATAACTGAATTGATCTTGAGTGAGTGGTTTATTTAAAATATGGCTGCCTTCAGGTAATACCGTTTTGATTGGCTTATCTGTCACCATGTCTCGTAAAATTAAAACATACTTTTTATTAAACTGTTTACAGTAATCAATTAACGCATCAATTTGAGGATGCTCATCATCAATTAATAATAAATCAGCTTCAAACTCTTTGTGCTCACTAAAGTAATCAAGTCGTACAATGTTTTCTGCTTTTACTTTGCAGGTTAATAACAATAAGTCGCACACGTTTTTATAAACGTTATCGCGCGCTATTAATGCCGCTACGCTAATACTTGTAGCAAGCTCTATACCTGTGTTTAATTTTTTCTCTTGTGCAACGTGTAGCTCAACCGTTGCGGTAAAGGTACTACCCGCGCCCTTTTCACTTATAACCGTAATATTACCACCCATTAACTGAGCAAGCTTTTTACATATAGATAAACCTAAGCCTGTACCACCAAAATGGCGGGTCGTGCTTGAGTCTTCTTGCGTAAATACTTCAAATAATTTGTCTATGTTTTCAGGCGCTATACCAATTCCGGTATCTTTTATTGTAAAGCTCATTAATAACTTTGAGTCAGTAATGTACTTAGAGCCCACAGTTAAACTTACTTCACCTCTATGAGTAAATTTAAACGCATTATTAACTAAGTTAATTAAAATTTGTTTAAGTCGATGGCTGTCGCCAATAACCATTCTGTCTACTACATCTTTAGTATCTAAAAATACTTCAAGACCTTTGCGTTGACCCTGTAACGCTAAAGAGCTAATCATATCGCTACATACTGTAACAACATCAAATGTATGATTATCAATATCAAGCTTACCTGCTTCTATTTTAGAAAAATCAAGGATATCGTTAATCAAATTCATCAATGAATTAGCACTGCTATTTGCTAGTTTTAAATAATGGTATTGTTGTTCGGTTAAGCCATCTTCTTTGAGCATTTCAAGCATCCCTAATACGCCATTCATTGGTGTGCGTATTTCGTGAGAGATATTTGCTACAAAGTCACTTTTTGCTTGGCTCGCTGCTAATGCTTGATCAATTGCTCGCTCTAGCTCAACAGTCCTTTGTGAAACCTTTAGCTCTAAAGTACTGTTTAAGCCTTCAAGCTCTGATTGAGTATTTTTTAATGAGCTAATATTTCTTAAAATAGCCGCTACCTGATAACGGTTATTATATACGTCAAAAATACTGCTAAGCGTAATCGAAAAATATTGTTTGTTGCCATAACCATCTGAGTAGATAGCTTCAAACGGCATTTTTGATCCGATTGTAATAGTCTCTTGTATACAATTAGTGTCTGCGTTGTTTAAATTAAACAGCGAGACAAAATCAGGATTAGTGCCTGAAATTGAACTACCAAAAACCTCTTTAGCGGTATTATTAAAGTGAACAATTTCGCCGTTTTGCTCAATTGTAAAAATAGCATCTAGAGAATTTTCTATTACTTTATTATTTTGCTCTTTTAGAGAATTAATTAACAGCTTACGGTTTATAAAACGTTGGTATAAAAAAGCAATAACTAAAAATACGCTAAAAAATACTACTAACATTGCAATAAAGTTTTGACGTCTCTCATTCACCTTTGCAAACAATGTTTTTGTATCAACACTTACACCAAGCTCTAAAGGGAGCATGGCTATATCACCCTCAAACGAAATTCGTTTTTTTAAAGTGTAAGCCACTGGATAATTACTTATTGGTAAAGTGCCTTGCTCTGTCATGGTGGTTGCAGTAGAGAATTCTTCAGACCATGTTTTAGTTTTATTAAATTCAAAACTGAATCGAAGTTGAGGGTTTGGATGATATAAAAATTCACCTTCATTATTCATAAGGTAAATCTGCGTCCCTTGTGGAGATTCAACTGTCAAATCTTCAAGTAATTTATCCGCAAAGTAATTAGTAACTAATATTGCAAATATTTTATTATTTTCATCAAAAACAGGCTTAGCAACACGAAAAGTGCTTATATAAGGTTCTTGTATTTGTCCATTTTCACGGTTGTAGTTAATTGGAGAAATATAAACACTTTTCTTATCAAGCATGCTTGCTTTGATTATGTAATCGCGTTGACCTTTTTTTTGTAATTGCTGACCCTGCAGACGATTAATTTCTCCAAGTTGATTTCGGTCAACTCTGACAACTTCTTGCCCACCATCTTCGAGCATAATATAGCGAGCTTGCAAAATACTGTCATCGGTCTGCATAAAACCAGTAAAAATGCTTGCTAAGCGCTCTTGCCAAACATCTATTGGCGTACCAAGAACGGGATCAATTAGTTTATTTTCTTTTGCGCGGGTAATCCCTTGTATTGGTGGTGTAGCATCTAAAAAGCGAATGGCGGTAACACTGTCTTTAAGATGTTTTTTTAATGAAAGGCTTTTTGTTTCAAGTTCACGCTTTAATTCTATTTGAGCTGAATTATAAACATCACTTCTTACTTTTTGATCGAACAAATACAGAGATGGTAAAGCTATAAGAACAAATATTATTGTTGCAACGAGCATTAATTTATTATTTTTTGTCACGTTCAAAAAAATATTCTTTTTTAACATTTACCGTCACCATAAGTTTTTATTGTTATTAGTATAGAGTATTAAAGAGAGAATTGGACCCTCTAACTAATCAGTTATCGTTATAATTTTTATAATAAAAAGACTAAATCATTAGTTTTATTTAGAGCACAACCCTTATGTGAATTTTAAATGAATGGGTTAAAAAATATTGGCTTACAAAATTAATAAATGGGCTATTTTAACTATTAATCACTTCAAAATATAAAAGGTAGCAATTGCTACCTTTTATATATTCTTAAAACCCTTTATGTACATTACCTAAATAATACATCTTCTCTGTTAAACCACTTAACACAAAAAGCCAATAGTCCAGCAGCAATGATTGCAGTGGCTAAAAATATTAAGCCTACAAATGTGTAATCAACAGTCCCTTTTACTATTTCTTTAATTGCTAATGCTACGTTTGTAACAGGAATGAATGCAGTTTTAGCAGTAAGTTCCATATTTGGCATTATTGAAATAATAATCGGGAAAAATACGCCCATACTAAGTGGTGCCATATAATTCTGCGCTTCTTTAAACGTGCGAGCATAGATAGATATAGCCAGAGCTAAGGCCGAAAATATAGCTGCAACCGGTAATAATAGTACAAATATCATTAGTAAATCGGTAACTGCTAATGTACTAAATGCGGCTTTAATAAAATCAAGATCGGCAAACGCGAGCGCCAATGCTATCCAGCACCCCATACTTAAGACGGTTATGGTTGTGGAGGCAATTGATGTAGTTAACAAGGTTATAAATTTACCAAGCACCAACTCTGTACGCGTAATAGGTGTAAGTAGGAGTGTTTCTAGCGTGCCGCGTTCTTTTTCGCCAGCGCCTAAATCAATAGCGGGATAAGTTGCCCCCATCAATACTAATGGAATAAGCAGGTAAGGTAAAAGCCCGCCAATTTTTTCGCCAAGGTTTTCACGTTTATCGGCTGTATCTACTTTTATGACTTCAATTGGATTAAGAATAGATTTTTGAACAGACTCTTCAATACCAAAACTGATTAGTTTTTGAGTTTGCAGTACGTCACTGTATTCTTTTGCGAGTTCTTTAACTCGTTCGAATAAAAAGTTGATAGATTTTGAATCGTTAAACACAACCTGCCACTGGCTTTGTTCACCGCTATCTAAAGTTTGCTCAGCATGGCTTGGTAAATAAATACCCATATCAATATCGCCAGCTATAACGCCTGCTTTAAGCTCTTCAATGTTATTAAAGGTTTTAGTACCTTTATAAAGCTCAAAACTTTTGTGATAAAACACTTTGTCAGTAAATTCTTGTGCGTATTCACCGTTAATAATAGCGTATGTATTTACTTTTTGCTCAGCGTCCATTGCAGCTTGCGAGCTTATAAATGCCATTACGGCAAACAATAACGGAAATATAGCAACAGGGAGCGCGACTACAAATAATAGCGTTTTTTTATCGCGTAATAACTCTCTTAATTCCTTTTTAAATACCTCAAACATCATGCTTCTCCGTTAATATATTCATAAACGCTTGATTAAGCTCATCACTATTACCTGCTTGTTTAAACTCTTCTACTGTCCCGTCAAAACAGCTAATACCTTCGTTAATTACAGCGACACGGTCACATAAAAGGGCTACTTCATCTAAATGATGGGTTGAGAAAATAACAGGCGTCCCTTGCGCCTTTAAACCTTTGATAAATTTAATAACGGTTTGTGTTGTCATTATATCAAGGCCCGTTGTTGGCTCATCAAGTACCACAACTGCTGGGCGATGAACAACTGCGCGCGCAATATTTGCTTTTTGCTTCATACCTGTTGATAGGTTTTCTGCCCGTTTATCTACAAACTTATGCATATCAAGCAATGTAAATAGCTCATCACAACGCGTTGCTATATCGCTTTTGTTCATGCCATGAAGCTTTGCAAAATACTCTATGTTTTCTTTTACAGTTAAGCGGCCATACAAACCCGTAGAGCCTGATAAAAATCCAATAGACTTACGGCCCAGTAGCGGTTTTTTTACAATATCGTTTCCAGCAATAGTTATTGAGCCTTCATCGGGCTTTAACGCGGTTGAAATCATTCTCAGTGTCGTCGTTTTACCCGCACCATTTGGGCCGAGCAATCCAAGTACCTCACCTTTAGCGCAACTAAAACTAACGTCTCGTACTGAGTGAAAGTAGTCTTTATCTTCACGAGGATCGATGTCGTCTATTTTATTTTTTTTGTGATCTTTAGTTAGCTTAAATTTCTTTTTAAGCCCAGCAACTTCTATCATGTTCGCATCCTTCGTTTCGCTCTAAAATAATCTGTATTGTTGTAAAAAGAGTCGTCTTTGTTTTCGTCATGCCAGCCTGGCACACCTAATAAAGGCAGTGGTGAAAGCTTTTTGTTATCGGCTAAGCAGTTATCTGTACTAATCATCTCATAAAGGGCTTGGTCAAGGTACTGGTATTGAGTTACTAAATCTTTACAAAATATTTCATTAGGTACACAAACAAATAACGCTTTACCCGTTAAACCTATATAAGGCTTTGTTAGCATTTCATAATTAGCATGACCAAACATAAAAGGTTTTATTGTTTTACCCCACTCATGTTTGTGTTCAACAAATGCAGTTTTCCATTGGTGATCGCAAAGCCACTGCTGCCATTTACTCTCACTTATAGCTAATACAACGCCACATTCATCAAAAAGCGTTAGTGCATTACGTTGCTTAGTACGCTGTTGCAGTCCATGCTCAGCTATATCTTGCACATGTCTATGGTTTATTAACGCTTTGGTTTTAGGAAATAAACACCATATAAACCCACCAAATAAGTCATGCCAATTTTCACTGCGTGTAGGTACAACACCCGTTTCAAAAATTACTTGCTCGTAATACCGATCGCCAAAGTCTACCTTTGCATCATCTTCAAAAGTAATAGGAATATTATTCTCATTAATAGCAGTTAAAAATGGAGAAAACCACTGCGGCGCCGGCCAATCTGTTAGTTCGTTAACTTTAAATAGCTCACGTAAATGCGCAAATGCACCTGTTTCTAAACTACTGATTTGCCACTGCTCGGGGGGAGTAAAACGCTTCATTTAAACCTTTAACAATTTATGCCTATAATTTACGAGAAGTTTACCGCAAAAACTGGTTCTGCTTAATAGAAGTTAATATACTAATCACAACTTAAAACAAAAAAAGAGCTGACATGAAACATTATTTCTCTCTCTCACTCCTCGCTACTGCTGTTTTAGCAGGTTGCGCAACAACAAGTATTACCCCTACTGATGTAACAAATGGTTATAACAGTATTCAAGCTGATGAACTGGCTAAACATGTAAAAGTACTCGCATCGGATGAGTTTGGTGGCCGTGCTCCTTCATCACCTGGCGAAAAGCTAACGCTTGATTATTTAACTGCGCAGTTTAAAGCTTTAGGTTTAGAACCTGGTAATGGCGACAGTTACTTACAAGAAGTCCCATTGGTTTCTTTAGAAGCTGATTCGAACATGGTGCTTAGTATTGGTGGTAAAGACTATCAATATAAAAAAGACATGGTTATGGGTAGCAGCCGCATTAGCGCACAAGAAGGCATAGAAAATTCTGAACTTGTATTTGTGGGCTACGGCGTTAATGCCCCTGAATACAATTGGAATGATTACGAAGGGTTAGACGTTAAGGGCAAAACGGTTGTAATGCTTGTTAACGATCCGGGCTTTGCAACAAAAGACCCTGCTTTATTTACTGGCGATGCAATGACCTATTACGGTCGTTGGACATACAAATATGAAGAAGCAAGTCGACAAGGTGCTGCAGGTGCAATTATTATTCATGAAACAGCACCTGCGTCATACCCATGGTCGGTTGTTGAAAATTCGTGGAGTGGCGAGCAGTTTGGTTTTCAAAAAGAAAACAACAATATGGACCGCGTTGCCGTTGAAGGCTGGGTTACAACTGACGTAGCAAAAGAGCTTTTTACTAAAGCAGGATTAGATTTTGAGACTGCGAAAGAAAACGCAGCTAAAGGTGCTTACTATGTTGATATGGGCGATTTAACTGCTTCTGTTAATGTTAAAAATACAATTAAAAAATCAGTGTCGTATAACTTTATCGCTACGTTACCAGGAAGCGAGCAACCAGATGAGCATGTTATTTACTCAGCGCATTGGGATCACTTAGGTACAGATAAAACACGTAAAGGCGATCAAATTTACAACGGTGCTCACGACAACGCAACGGGTACAGCTGGGCTTATTGAAGTAGCTGAAGCCTTTACTAAATTACCAAAGCACCCTAGCCGCTCAATGACATTTTTAGCAGTTACGGCTGAAGAGCAAGGCTTACTAGGTTCTAAATACTATGCAGCTAACCCAGTGATTGCAGCTAATAAAACAGTCGCTAACATAAACATGGATAGCTTAAATTTATTAGGCAAAGTAAAAGACATGAATGTGGTTGGTATTGGTAAGTCACAAATGGATGAGTTTTTAGCAACTGCAGCTAAAGAGCAAGGCAGAACAATATCAGGCGATCCTAAACCATCATCTGGTGGCTATTACCGCTCTGATCACTTTGCATTTGCAAATATGGGTATTCCGGCAATGTATGCAGGCGGTGGTACTGTGGCTGCTGATGAAGAGACAGCTAATTACCGTAAACGCATGAGTTTAGTACTTCGCGGTTGTTATCATCAACCATGTGATCGTTACCGTGACGAATGGGATTTATCGGGTGCTGTTCAAGACTTACAATTGTTTTATAAAGTAGGCTTTGATATTTCGGAGCAAGAGCAATGGCCAACGTGGAATGCAAACTCAGAATTTCAACGTAAGTAGCATTGGTTTAACATCGAAAAACTCAAAGAGAGTAATCGATTTAAATAGATGCAAATGATATTGATTATCATTTAATTAAAATATACAGTGTTACTAAGTTTATTTAATTGGTAACACTGTATGATTTTACTCTCTCAAATAGGATTTATTACGCCCGCTTCTAAACGCTTTGTTAGCCAAAATAAACGTTTATTATTACCACTTTTTTTGCTGGTATGCTTAGCTGTGCCATCACTTCGTGAAATTACAATAACAGCACTAAGTGATGCTTTTTTTCAAGTTAGCGTATTTGTTGCTGCAACATTATTAATTTATTACTACGCCATAGAGCATTTACCTCAATTAGAGCTTAGTTATTTAAGTGCTAAATCGCCGGTATTAGAAATATTTTTTGCTGCCGTTTTAGGTGCCCTTCCTGGATGTGGTGGTGCAATAATAGTGGTTACCCAGTTTACAAAAGGCCAAGCAAGTTTTGGGGCCATTGTTGCTGTTTTAACAGCTACAATGGGAGATGCCGCATTTTTACTCCTTGCCACTCGCCCTACTGAAGGTTTAACCATAATGGCCATTGGCTTAGTCGTAGGCACGCTTTGTGGTGTTATAGTAAATGCCCTACATGCAAAAGACTTTTTACGCCCAACAAAGCAAGAACAAAAACACCAAGTTAAAGTATTGCCAACTCGTATAATTAAAATAAGCAAACCCGTTTGGATGTTCGCTATTATTCCAAGCCTCATTATTGCTTTTTTAATTGCATTTAATGTCGACTTTGATCAATTTGGAAAATACACAGGCACAAGTATTAGTATTTTTGGTGCTGCAATGGCGTTATTTACTGTAACTATATGGGCGTATTCTTCTAAAGGTGAAAGCTATAAAGAAGTAACCTCAGAAGACGATGAATGTAATCCACCTTCTAAAATTATTAAAGTACTTCAAGACACACACTTTGTGACCGCATGGGTAGTGGCATCGTTTATGTTGTTTGAGCTTTTAGTAAATATTGCAGGGCTTGATTTAAAAAACTGGTTTGCACATTATGCTTATTTGGCGCCACTTATTGCTGTGGTGATTGGTTTTTTACCCGGTTGTGGTCCGCAAATAATTGTTACTACGTTATATATTCAGGGGATCATTCCATTTAGCGCATTAACTGCTAATGCAATATCTAACGATGGTGATGCGTTATTTCCTGCAATTGCAATGGCACCTAAAGCGGCTGTAATTGCGACTGTGTATACATCTATTCCTGCTTTGGCCGTTGGCTATGGCCTTTACTTTTTAAGTTAAAATTGCCATAAACAAAAAAGCTCAGCTATTGCTGAGCTTTTAGGATGTTAACTTATTTTATTTATACGGCTGCAGGCTCTGCAGCTAGTTCTTTTGGATTTGGGCCATAATCGTTCTCACCTTCGTGCGAATCTTGCGCAAGGAAAACAATTAAAACAATCCAACCAATTACTGGCACTAACCAAAGTAGCTGCCACCATCCTGAACGGCCTGTGTCGTGTAAACGACGTGCACCCGCACTCAATTGAGGGATCAATAAAGCTAAGCTATATATTGAGCTTACGAACATTGTGTTTGTAATACCATCTATAACACTTGTTAAAAGCGAAAAAATAATATTAATTAGCATAAACATCCAAAATGCTTTACGACGATTACGGCCTGAAAAATCTGCGTAGCTACGCAACGCGTTCATATAATGTTCCATGAAATTTCCTTAGTGTTATTTTTTATATTCCCTAACGGGGTTAACTTTATTACTTTTTAGTAACACTTGTATCTTAAATAAAAACAGACTCATTTAAAACAAAAAACCAGCAAATTGCTGGTTTTTTTATTAGGGCGTGTTGACCTTTGCGGATTGAAATTTGTTCAATCTAGGGGCGATTAAATCGCGGCGCGAGGTTTGTAACCTAGTGGGCTAAGTAAAAACCGAGCAACAAAGAGTTTATCGCCCCTAGGCAAAACCCGAAGGGCAGCGCATGTTTGGCATTTATGCTGCGTTATCGCCTACTTATGGGGAGTAACCACACTTCATAGGCTCTGCCTTGCCTAAAAACCAAACATACTGCTGCAAATTCAATCACCAAAGATCAACACGCCCTAGGTTTAAACAATTATATTATTAACTCATTGCCATCATCATTGCCGAAGGATTTTCTAAGTACGATTTCCATAGGTTATTAAAGCGTGCAATAGTGCCGCCATCAATAACACGATGATCGCCAGACCAACTCACTTGCATTATCGCTTTACTCACAACTTGGCCACTTTCATCAAAACGCGGTAAGTGCTGCAGTTTACCCAATGCAACAATAGCTACTTCTGGTTTATTAATTATAGGGGTCGCAATAGTGCCGCCAATCGCACCAATGTTAGAGATACTAATTGTCCCACCTTTTAAATCATCAGGTGCAACACGCCCTTCTCGCGCTGAGTGAGTTAAGCGGGTTAAATCATTAGCCACATCAACAATACTCTTACTCTGGCACGACTTAATATTAGGCACTAACAAGCCAATTTTTGAATCAACCGCTATACCAATATTATGATCGTTATAATAGGTAAGCTCTGAGCAATCATCGTTCACTTTTGAATTAAGTACAGGGTACTCTTTCATTGCTAGCGAGAGTGCTTTTACAAAAAATGGCATCATGGTGAGCTTTACGCCTTGTGCTTTGTACTGCTCTTTTAAGGAGCTGCGCAAAGCTATAAGCTGTGTTAAGTCTATTTCATCACTAAACGTAAAGTGCGGAATAGTTGAAACCGATGCCACCATTTGCTTGGCCATGGCCGCTTTAATGCCTTTAATTTGCTCTACTCGTACACCACCGCTTTGATTCTGTGTTTGGTTTTGTACTGCACTTTGAGAAGCATCGCTATTAAGCGGTGAAGTATCAATAGTATTTGGCACTTCGCCTTTTACAAACTCTTCAATATCTTGCTTGTAAATACGTCCATTTTTTCCACTACCTGGTACGCACGTTAAATCAACATCAAGTTCACGTGCTTTACGACGAACTGCAGGCGACGCAACCGCTTTTTGATTGATAACCTTTGCAGCTTGCTGCGTTTTAACAGAGGCAACTTTTTCAGCGACGGCATTAGTTTGAGCCTTTACGACCGCTTGGTTTATATCAACATTTGGCTTTACTGCACTGCCTGCAATTGTCATTTGAAACAACGGGCTATGTACTTTTGCTATTTCACCTTTTTGGTAATATAGTTTTTTTACTGTGCCTGTATATTTTGCCGGAATTTGTACTAATGCTTTGTCGGTCATTACATCACAAACCGCTTGGTCTTCTTCTATTTCGTCGCCTTCAGCAACTAACCAATCAACAATCTCACACTCAACAATACCTTCACCAATATCTGGTAGTATAAAGTCCTCAACTACATCAGATGCATTGTTATTAGTTTTATTTTCAGCTTGAACTGGCTCTTCGACTACTTCATTACTAGTACTATCACCAGTTACATCCATAGCAAATAAAGGCGCATGTACTTTAGCAATTTCACCTTTTTGATAATATAGCTTTGTAATAATACCATCATGCACTGCCGGAATTTGTACTAATGCTTTGTCTGTCATCACATCACAAATTGGCTGATCCTCAGATACGGTATCGCCTTCTTGTACTAGCCATTCAACTACTTCGCATTCAACAATGCCTTCACCAATATCGGGTAATATAAAATCTTTCGCCATGGTAACCCCTAAAAATCCATTGATTGTTTAATTGCAGCCAACACTTTTAGTGCATCCGGTACGTATTCTTTTTCAAGTGCCAACGGGTATGGTGTATCTAGACCACATACACGTAAAATTGGCGACTCTAAATGCAAGAAACACGCTTGTTGTATTGTTGCTGCTATTTCGGCACCAAAGCCATTAGTTATAGGCGCTTCATGGCTCACGATTAAACGACCGGTTTTAATAACCGATTTAGCAATCGTTTCAACATCCCATGGTAAAATACTACGAAGGTCAATAACTTCACAGCTTATACCTTGCTCGTTTGCTTGCTGTGCTGCCTCTTCAATAATCTCCATTTGAGCACCCCACGCTAAAAGCGTAATATCGGTACCCTCTTGTACTACTTCAGCCGTGCCTAATTCAATACTATAATCTTCTTCTGGCACTTCGCCTGTTGATGCACGATATAAACGCTTAGGCTCAAAAAATATGACAGGGTTATCATCTTTAATAGAGGCACGTAATAACCCCTTAGCTTGATAAGGGTTACGCGGTACAACCACTTTCAAGCCCGGTGTATGTGCAAAATAAGCTTCGGGTGATTGCGAGTGGTATAAGCCACCAGCAATACCACCGCCATAAGGCGTACGAATAGTTAAGTTACCAACATTAAATTCATTACCACTGCGATAACGAAATTTAGCGGCTTCATTTACTATTTGATCGAACGCTGGGAATATATAATCAGCAAATTGAATTTCTGCCAATGCAGGCGCACCAAAAGCCGCTAAGCCATTAGCAAAGCCTAAAATACCTTGTTCGGTTAAAGGCGTATTAAAAACGCGATGCTTACCGTACTTTTCTTGCAAACCTGATGTTGCTCTAAATACACCGCCGAAGTAACCAACATCTTCGCCAAAAATACAGGCTTGAGGGTGTTCGTTCATCGTAATATCGAGGGCAGAGTTAATTGCGTGGAGCATGTTCATTTTAGCCATTACTTAATTCTCCCTGCGGTTACTGGGTAAGCATCTGGATGCTGTTTTATATGATCTTTTAATTGCTCGTACTGGCGTTGCAATAAGGGAATTGGAGTATCGTAAACGTCAGATACCAATTCTTCTAAAGCAGGCTTGGCAACAACTTCAGCACGCTTAAGCGCTGCTAAAATTTCTTCACGAATCGACTCTTTTGCTTTTATGTCGTCCTCTTCGTTTAACCAATCTTGCTTAACCAACCATTTTCTAAATTTATCAATAGGACAGATTTGATTATTTGCCTCTTCATCTTTAGAGCGATAACCACTGGGATCGTCTGATGTAGAATGCGCGCCTAATCGATAAGCAATCGATTCAATAAGCACAGGCTCACCTTGTGTTGAGGCTATTTCGCGTGCTTTTTTAGTCGCTGCATACACTGCAAGTGCATCTGTGCCATCAACACGAATTGTTTTAATACCATAACCTACACCACGCGACGCAATACCATCGCCTTTAAACTGTTCATCAGCAGGGGTAGATATGGCATAGCCGTTATTACGTGCAAAAAATATAACCGGCGCTCTGTGAACAGCCGCCATATTTAAGCCCGCATGAAAGTCACCTTCTGATGCAGCACCTTCGCCAAAGTAACAAATAGTCACGTTATCAATTGTACTTGCAAGCTCACCTGTTTTAGCGTCGATATGCTTTATTTTTTGACCATATGCATAACCTGTGGCCTGTGGTATTTGCGTACCCAGTGGCGATGAAATCGTCATGTAGTTTAGCGCTTTAGAGCCATAATGGATTGGCATTTGGCGACCTTTACCTAAATCCAATTCATTTGAGAACATTTGGTTCATAAATTGATCAAGCGTAAAGCCACGATAATGCAGTGCAGCTTGCTCACGATATTGCGCCATGATCATATCGTCTTGATCAAGTGCAGCAGAAGAGGCTGTAACTGCGGCTTCTTCGCCTAGGCATTGCATATAAAAACTAACACGACCTTGGCGCTGCGCGCCTTGCATACGTTCATCTAACAAACGTATAAAACGCATTGTTTCATATAACTTAATAGCGGTATGTTTTGAAATATCAGGTGCGGTTGCACTAGGATGAATGTCGCCGTCCTCAGTTAAAATACTAAGGGTTGGAATATTAAGTGCTTGGCCATCAATAAATTCAAGCGCGTGGTTAATATTCAGCGATACGTTATTTGGATTACTCATAACCTACCTTCTTTTGTTGTCGGTAAAACAGTGCCCCTTTAAATTATTATTGTGGGTGATTGTTGCTGGTTAAACTTTGCAACATCTGCACTATCTTTAATTAAAGCTGCCAACACTTTACGTTAACGTAAAGTGTTATTCAACACATCTGGGACGAAACAAAAGCAAATACAGGTTAAATAAGTGGCAAGTTAACGATACGGTTACTTTAATTAATAGTAATCATATAGTTAACTTGAAGTCACCAGTGGTCTGATGAGTTTAATTAGACGAAATTGCTATCAATATCCATTGGAATAACGGTAAGCAGTGCTCTTTGGCCTAATGCTACGCTCGCATTTGGAAATATAATAGCCTCACCTTCAACGTCAGCGTAAATCGCTGTATCACCGTCGGTTGCAAGTAGTTCACCTTTCGCAAAGCCAGTAAAGTTCTCAGCATCATCAGAAAAAGGGAAACTAAAATCATCCTGCGTTCTATTAATTGTGCGGTGCACTGCAAATAACTCAAACTCACTTGCATTAAAATCAGGGTATTTAACTTCATTTTGGCTAATTAATGCAGTTAATGTTTGCTTTGTTTTTTCAAAGCGGGCCATATCATTTTGGCCAAATGGCTTAACCTGACCCAGCTCTACCGTAAACGAGTCCGCACCATGAACAAACGACGAATAATAGCTAAACGTTGTTGCGGGTGATTTCATCATAAGTACGGTATTTACACCACAGCTCAATAAAAATTGTAACTGTGACTTTTTCCATGGCTTACCATGTAAAAATGGATACACAGCAAATTTTTCGTTTTTAGAGCCTCTAATTGCAGTGTGTAAGTCGTAATGACATCGGCTACTGCCTTGCTGGCCACGGGCATAAAAGTCACTTACGTATTGCTCAAGCTTTGCAGCGCGGTTTCGTTCATTATTCATTGGTACACCTTCAACTGTATGGTGACCATTAAATAATCTATTTAAGTTTTCTTCTACAAAACGCAGGCCAATATTAATTGATTGTGGATTACCATAAATAAATAAAACACGCTGTTTAAGGACTAGCTCACCTTTTATAATTTGTTTAATGAGCGCATCACAAATTTCAATTGGCGCAGTTTCGTTACCGTGTACAGCGCTTGAATAAATTACATCTTTGCTTGTTTTGACAGCAGGTTGAAACTCAATTACACCGGTATCGTGTATATTTACACAAGTTCCATTATCTAAAACAAATTCACCTGCATCTAAATGCCATTCGTTATTACGGCTAAGCGTTAAAAAATCGCCTGTTTGTTTTAATTCATTTAAGTAAGATGGATTGGCTGACATGTAATAAGCCCTTTAAAAATAATGTGAGAGTAAACTCTTATGCATATATATGCACAAGGTAAAGGTATAGAAACAAAAACGGCTGAATAAATCAGCCGTTTTAAAATAGTTTAAGCAGTGTTAGCTGATCACAGAATCGACTAACTTTTTAGCTTCTTTTTCAAGTAACGCTAAATGCTCTTCACCTTTAAATGATTCAAGGTATATTTTATAAATATCTTCAGTACCTGATGGACGCGCTGCAAACCAGCCATTTTCAGTGACCACTTTTAAACCACCAATTGCCGCATCGTTACCTGGTGCATGAGTCAGTTTTTGCAAAATAGGTTCGCCAGCAAGTGTATCTGCTTTAACATCAGAAGCACTCAATGCTTTTAAACGTGACTTTTGGCCGCTTGAGGCCGGTGCATCAAGGCGTTTATAAATTGGAGAACCAAACTCTTGTTCTAGTTCTTTATATAGCGCTGATGGAGTTTTACCTGTTACTGCAAGTATTTCTGCAGCAAGTAGTCCCATAATAAAGCCGTCTTTATCTGTACACCATACAGAGCCATCAAAACGTAAAAATGCAGCGCCTGCGCTTTCTTCGCCACCAAATGCAAGCTTGCCTTTGCTTAAGCCCTCAACAAACCATTTAAAGCCTACGGGTACTTCTTTTACTTTACGATTATTGCGCGCTGCTACTTTATCGATCATAGAGCTAGAAACCAGTGTTTTACCAATCTCTACTGTTTCATTCCAATCACGGTGTTTAAGTAAGTAATCAATTGCCACTGCTAAAAAGTGGTTTGGATTCATTAAACCATCTGGCGTTACAATACCGTGGCGATCGTAGTCAGGGTCGTTACCAATAGACACATCAAAATCATCTTTTAATGCAATAAGGTTCGCCATTGAATAAGGTGATGAACAATCCATACGAATTTTGCCATCTTTATCAAGTGGCATAAAAGCAAAACGTGGGTCAACAACATCATTAACGACGGTTAAATCTAAATTATATTTTTTAGCAATAACAGGCCAAAAATTAATACCTGAACCACCTAGTGGATCGATACCAATTTTGATACCTGCATCGCTAATGGCTTTTAAATTAACGATATTTGCTAAATCATCAATATAAGGAGTCATTAAATCTTCGTAGCGGATAAAGCCTGAACGTGAAGCTTTAGCGAATGGGAATAACTCAACTTCAACCAAGTCTTCTAATAAAAGTTGATTTGCTCTGTCTTCAATCCATTTAGTAACGTCGGTATCAGCAGGTCCGCCATTAGGTGGGTTGTATTTAAAGCCACCATCTTCAGGAGGGTTATGCGAAGGCGTAACAACAATCCCGTCTGCAAGCTCATTTGGGTGTAGCTTGTTATGGCTAACTATGGCGTGGCTGATAACTGGCGTTGGTGTAAAGTCACCGTTTTCTTGCGTTATCACTTGCACTTCGTTAGCAACTAAAACTTCAATAGCTGAATTAAATGCAGCCTCACTCAGTGCGTGTGTGTCTTTACCTAAAAATAACGGACCAAAAATATCATTTTGTTTTCTATAATCACAAATAGCCTGAGTAATCGCTAAAATGTGTGACTCGTTAAATTTAACA
Organism: Pseudoalteromonas sp. Z9A6; assembly: GCF_011378805.1. NCBI lineage: Bacteria > Pseudomonadati > Pseudomonadota > Gammaproteobacteria > Alteromonadales > Pseudoalteromonadaceae > Pseudoalteromonas > Pseudoalteromonas sp. Z9A6. The sequence goes on along the minus strand of NZ_WTKZ01000010.1, from coordinate 87,751 downwards.
TCGTAAGAACAACCACGGTGGCCTGATGTACCAAAAGCAACACAATGCTCTGGATTTTGTTCAAGATCAGGTTCGTTTAAGTAATACGCAGATACTAATTTAGGTACGTTAACCAGTGCTGATTGTGGAGCAGTTTTGCCTGCGCCTGAGTGAATAGCCATTATATTTCCTTACAGGTAATCGCGAATTTTTTCAGCTTGCTCTGCACTATATCCAAGGCAAAGAGCAACTTCATGAAGCATCATTTTTTTACGCGTTGTATTAGAATTTGTCATAACCCAATATTCACTATCAGTTATGTTTTTAGGGTTCATACTACTACCGCTATTTACTAAGGCTTCTTTACTAGTAGCAAAGTAAACACGGTCACGCCCTTTTATATCTAGTACAGCCGAAAAATCAGTTTTATGTGTGCGGTAAAATGCACTTAAAATAAACAAAAAGCGCCCAACAACACCCTTTTGCATTGCCAGCTCTTCTTTATTTAATACATTAAAAACATTATCGCTTTTTTGCTTCACGGGTGCGTGAGCTACAGGCGTTTGTTTTTTTGAAGTCTCAGCAGCAGGTGGCTCTGAGCTTTTTAATGTGGCGGTAGACGTAGTCGCAGTTTGATTATTTTGAGTTAGTTCTACGTTTGCGGTTTGAATTTTTTCGCCGCTCAGATTTAATAAACGACGTAAAATAGTGGATGCACTTTCACCAATACTTTGCGTATTGCTTGCAATATACTGATATAACTCGTCGTCTATGTCGATTTGTTTCATGTTCTTCCTGTCATTACGGGTCACATTTTTTTCTCCCGTGTGATTATACCCAAACCAATCAGAAATGCGAGTTACAACAAGCACTCCCGTAAACATATTAATATTTACTTGATTGTTGTTGATTTAACAAACAAAAGCCCAATTTAATAAATAGTCGCTGTATTTTTTGCTTTTTAGAGCAATGCTCGGCAAACTATGGCGAAATTTTCAGGAGGCGTGTATGCAGTTAAATTACAAGCAACAAGGGCAAGGCCCTAATGTTATCTTGATCCACGGACTTTTTGGATCATTAGAAAACCTAAATGTAATCGCAAAACCATTAAGTGAACACTTTAATGTTATTAACGTTGATTTACGCAACCACGGGCTTTCTCCTCATAGTGATGAAATGAACTACCCTGCAATGGCTCAAGATATTGTCGAGTTATTAGCACATTTAAACATAGATAAAGCTCATTTAGTTGGACATTCTATGGGTGGGAAAGTCGCAATGGAATTAGCACTAACACACCCTGAACTGGTAAATAAATTGGTTGTACTTGATATCGCACCTGTTAGTTACCCTGCTCGCCACACAAAAATATTACAAGCATTAAAAGCAGTTTCAACGCAGTCAATAGATGATAGAAAGCAAGCTGATGCAATTATGCAGCCTTTTATCGAAGAGCTTGGAGTTCGACAATTTTTACTTAAAAGCCTCGCTAAAAATGAAGAAGGTCATTTTGCATGGCGATTTAACCTAAATGTGCTTGATGAAAAATATTCGACAATCACATCCAATGTTAATGAAAACAATTCTTGTTTATGCGATACTCTTTTCATTAAAGGTAATGATTCTGACTATATATTGCCCGAGCATCGTACTGCAATTACAGCACGCTTTAAAAACACCAAGGCTAAAATTATTCATGGCGCAGGTCATTGGCTTCATGCTCAAAAGCCTCTTGCTGTTAATAAAGCGATAAATGACTTTTTAACTGCGGTTTAAAGCAATTTTAATCGCGTGTTTTTGATTCAGCGCACTAAATATATGAATATTTATATGCTATAGTACGCGCCGTTTAATTTAAAGGTTATACGTTGATGGTCAGTCAGTTAATTAACGAATTTGATACCCTAGGGTTGTATTTTGGCTTAGCCGGTATTTTCATATTCATCGGCATGGCAATTAAAGACGTACTAAAAAGTGGCAATGTACCAAAGTTCGGACAATACATTGTTTGGGGCGTGCTCTTTTTAGGTTGTTCAGGCTTTATTGCTAAAGGGCTTATTCAAGTATTTTGGCAAGGCGCAGGTGTAGGTTAAGCATGGCGAAGTCAGAAACAGATAGAACTACACTCGATTTATTTGAATACGAAAAACGCCCAGGCAGACCTAAAACCAATCCCCTTTCTCGGGATATGCAGTTAAAGGTAAATAAACGTAATCAAATAAAAAGAGATAAAGCACGTGGTTTAAAGCGTGTTGAATTTAAAGTTTCATCGCAGTTATATCAAGCATTGAGTGATATGGCAGATGCACAAAATATTAGCCGCAGTGCGCTGATTGAAACGATTTTACAAGAAAGATTGGCTATTGATACATAAAAGGTTTTAAATCCATGGCAAGTGTAGGCATTTTTTTCGGAAGTGACACAGGTAACACAGAACACGTAGCAAAAATGATCCAAAAAGAATTGGGTAAAAAGCTAGTGGCTGTTCATGATATTGCAAAAAGCTCCAAAGAAGAGATTGCTGAATTTGATTTAATCTTATTCGGTATCCCTACTTGGTACTACGGTGAAGCTCAATGTGACTGGGATGACTTTTTCCCAGAACTTGAGGAAGTAGACTTTGAAGGTAAACTTGTTGCTATTTTTGGTTGTGGTGACCAAGAAGATTACGCTGAGTACTTTTTAGATGCAATGGGCATGATCAACGATATTGTTACTGAACGTGGCGCTATTGTTGTGGGCCATTGGCCAAGTGAAAGCTATGACTTTGAAGCGTCTAAAGGAATGGCTGATGATAAGCACTTTGTAGGTTTGGGTATCGACGAAGACCGTCAACCAGAGCTTACAGAACAACGTGTTAAAGCATGGTCTGCTCAAGTATATGAAGAAATGTGTTTAAGTGAATTAGCTGACTAATTTACTGCATATATCGCTAGCTGTTTAAATAATTATCAAACAGTTAGCGTTTTAAGCTTTAGAGGCAATATAAATCAATTGTTCTTTGCACTTAACGCTTAGGCACGTTATCCTGTTTGTTGCTAATGTGTCGTGTACATCTTTGCAAGATGTCTAGTATAACCAAATAAAATTGAGACAGATTTAATGACTGATCATAACTTGGAACTTAAAAAAGCCGGTTTAAAAGTAACTTTACCGCGTATTAAAATATTAGAGATTTTACAATCTCCAGATAACCAACACATCAGTGCTGAAGATGTTTACAAAATTCTTTTGGATCTAGGTGAAGAAATTGGTCTTGCAACTGTATACCGCGTACTTAACCAATTTGATGATGCGGGTATTGTAAGCCGTCATCACTTTGAAGGCGGAAAATCAGTATTTGAACTTTCTGGAAGCACTCACCACGATCATTTAGTATGTTTGAAATGTGGCAAAGTAGTAGAGTTTGAAGATGACATGATTGAGCGTCGTCAACTAGAAATTGCTGAAGAAAATGGTATTACTCTTACAAACCATTCTTTGTATTTATACGGTGAGTGTAATGATAAAGCAGCGTGTAAAGAATTTAGCGACGCTAACAGCTAATATCGCTTTTAAAAGCAATAAAAAAACCTGCTAAGTGCAGGTTTTTTTGTGCCTAAAAGACAATAGTAATAAATATACCCAGTAAATCCTGGGGATACTAAACCTGAACTCTGGTTAAGAGATTTACCAACGTATTGAATCATGGTGATATACAAATTTATTTTCTCTAGCCAGAGATTTTAAGTGAAAACAAGGCGAATTCACGCGTCAATAGCTGGCCTATTGCAAGTAAATTCAACGCAGTTAGCGCTGAAAATAGCTGCTCGAGATAGATTTATTATCCAGAGTTCAGGTTTTTTAGATATTACTTATTGAGTTTTAGACCATGAATCGCGAAGACCCACGGTTTGATTAAATACAACGTTCTCTGATTTAGAATCACGAGAGAAATAACCTGTACGCTCAAACTGAAAGCCCTGCTCTGCTTGTGAATTAGCAAGCGATGGTTCTAATTTAGCATTAGGTAAAACAACCAGTGACTCCGGGTTTAGCGTAGTTTCAAATTCCTCTGCAGCTGCTGGATTTGGTACGCTAAACAAGCGGTCGTATAAACGAACTTCTGCACTAATAGACTCTGGTGCTGAAACCCAATGAATAACACCTTTTACTTTACGACCATCACTTGGGTTTTTACCAAGTGTTTCGCTGTCGTAAGTACAGAAGATAGTTGTGATTTCGCCATTTTCGTCTTTTTCAACACGCTGCGCTTTAATAACATAAGCACCACGTAAGCGTACTTCTTTATCAAGTACTAAACGTTTGAATTTGTTATTCGCTTCTTCTTTAAAGTCTTCTCGTTCAATATAGATTTCACGAGTAAATGGAACATCACGACGCCCCATTTCTTCTTTATTTGGGTGATTAGCCACTGATAAAGTTTCAACTTTATCTGCATCGTAGTTTTCAATAACGATTTTAACAGGATCGAGTACAGCCATTGCACGTGGTGCATTTTCGTTTAAGTCTTCACGGATACAGGCTTCAAGCATGCCCATTTCAACCATATTCTCTTGTTTTGTTACACCAATACGCAAACAAAATTCACGAATTGAACCTGGTGTATAACCACGACGACGTAAACCTGCAATAGTAGGCATACGAGGGTCATCCCACCCTTCTACATAGTTATTTACTACTAAATCATTTAGCTTACGCTTTGACATAATAGTGTATTCAAGATTTAAGCGCGAAAACTCAATTTGCTGTGGGTGACACTCTAAACTAATGTTATCAAGTACCCAGTCGTATAAACGACGGTTATCTTGAAACTCTAATGTACATAATGAATGTGTAATACCTTCAAGCGCATCAGAAATACAGTGAGTGAAGTCATACATTGGGTAAATGCACCACTTGTCTGCTGTTTGGTGATGATGAGCAAAACGTACACGGTAAATAATTGGATCGCGAAGCACCATAAATGAGCTTGCCATATCAATTTTAGCACGCAGTACACATTCACCTTCTTTGAATTCGCCAGCGCGCATTTTTTCAAATAACGCTAGGTTTTCTTCAACTGAAGTATCTCTATAAGGACTGTTTTTACCTGGCTCTTTTAATGTACCGCGGTACTGTCGTGCTTCGTCTGCAGTTAAAAAACAAACGTACGCTAAGCCTTTTTCAATAAGCTCTACTGCGTAACCATATAAAGTATCAAAATAGTTAGAAGAATACTTTATGTCGCCATCCCAATTAAAGCCTAACCACTGTACATCCTCTTTAATAGAGTTAACGTAGTTAATGTCTTCTTTTTCAGGGTTTGTATCGTCAAAACGTAGGTTACATAAACCGTTGTAGTCTTTTGCGATACCAAAATTCAAACAAATTGATTTGGCATGGCCAATATGTAAAAAACCATTTGGCTCAGGTGGAAAACGTGTATGCGTTGTCGCATGTTTGCCACTTGCTAAGTCTTCATCAATTCGGGTTCTAATAAAGTTACTTGGGCGATTCTCAATTTCCGCCATAGGAGTGTGATCCTCTAAATATTACGTAATAACAAAACTAATGCATTATTACAAAAACATACAATAACATACAGCAATAGATTAAGGTTTATTTTAGATATTGATTAACTTTAATCCACTTGTTCAATTGTTTATGAATAAAATTTGTTTTAACGCAACATTTAGGTCATCAAAGCCAATTATAGTAGCTAAATAACCTACTTTATAAGGATTCTAAGATGGCGACACTTAATCAACACCGTGTATATATTCCAACTAATGCACGCGCTAACCACTATTTATTGGCTGAAATAATACCTAATGAAGCATTTTATAATAGCTTTAGCACTATAAACTGTTGCTATGAGCGTATTGCGCGTCAATTATTTGCATGTTGTGATGAGTATGAACTGCATAATGTACATTTATTAGCAAACGATAAACTACCGGTTGTACGCTTTCATGATGAGTCATATCAATTAGAAACCGACAAGCAGATGTTGTTTTTTTATAACCCTCGTTATCACGAGGCACATAAAATTTATTACTCACCAGATATAAAAAGCAAGAAAATACGTTTCTTGTTTTTAGCCACGGGTGAAGACTTACGTGCAAACTCAGCTTTGTTTCACAATAGAGTGCAAAAAGTATTAAACTTACTCCAAGAACAGTTATTTATAAATCAGCCCCAATTTAAACTTCGCGATCACCAACATCTAACTTACGATTTATTTGCTAAAGATAAGGGAAATAAAGAGAGTTATGGATATAAACTCAGAAGCCTCTACCCTCGTTATCAATCAAGGCAATGTAATATTCCTAGTGACTATGCTGAAATGACTTACGCAACATTTACCATTGCGATTTCTCGGGCCATCAAAACACAGTTTCAAACAATGGTGAACAATAACGATGTGGAAAAGTTTTATGATTACTTTGCAGATAGTTTTAAACGCGCATGTGAACAAAACAAACTAACACACGGTGCAATGGTAGCTAATGGCGCAATACCCATTGTCCGAAACAGTAAAATAGATAAAAATGAAGGTAATGCAGAGTTACAAAAGTTGAGTTTTGATGTTGAATCAAATGAAAATCAAATTAAGTATTTTTATGAAGCAACAAAATTAGTAGAAACACTACATTTTGTTATTGTCGCAACGCAGCAGGATAAACATGAAATTGGTTATGGCCGCTTTATGAACCAAGTAGAGAAAACAATTCATGCATTATGTAACGAGCTGGCTATAAATAAACAACGACAAGATTTGACTGTACGCTTTTTTCAGCATATTAGTTATCCGTTCTAAATTTACCTCAATAACAAAAAGGCCCGCATAAGCGGGCCTTTTCAGAGGAAACAAGCAATTACCAGCCTGTTTTCTCTTTAAGTGCTTTACCGATTTCAGCAAGTGAACGTACAGTTTTTACGCCCGCAGCTTCTAATGCAGCAAATTTCTCATCAGCAGTACCTTTACCGCCTGCGATGATTGCGCCAGCGTGACCCATACGCTTACCTTCTGGTGCAGTAACACCAGCAATGTAAGATACTACAGGTTTAGTTACGTTAGCTTTGATGTACTCTGCAGCTTCTTCTTCTGCAGTTCCACCAATTTCACCAATCATTACGATTGCTTCAGTTTGTGGATCTTTTTCGAACATTTCTAAAACGTCGATAAAGTTAGTACCTGGGATTGGATCACCACCAATACCAACACACGTAGACTGACCAAAACCAGCATCAGTAGTTTGCTTAACCGCTTCGTACGTTAAAGTACCAGAGCGAGAAACAATACCTACTTTACCAGGTTTGTGGATGTGACCAGGCATGATACCAATCTTAGTCTCACCAGGAGTAATAACACCTGGACAGTTAGGACCAATCATACGAGTACCTGTTTGATCTAGTTTAACTTTAACGTCAACCATATCAAGCGTAGGGATACCTTCAGTGATACAAACAATCAGCTCGATGCCAGCATCGATAGCTTCTAAGATTGCATCTTTACAGAAAGGAGCTGGTACGTAGATAACTGAAGCAGTTGCGCCAGTTTCTTGAACAGCATCACGAACTGTGTTGAATACAGGAAGACCAAGATGCGTTTGACCGCCTTTACCTGGGCTTACACCACCAACCATTTGTGTACCGTACTCAAGCGCTTGCTCTGAGTGGAAAGTACCTTGGCCACCAGTGAAACCTTGACAGATAACTTTTGTATCTTTATTGATTAATACAGACATTATTTGCCCTCCGCAGCAGCAACAACTTTCTCAGCAGCGTCTGTTAGTGATTCAGCAGCAATGATATCTAGACCTGAGTTCTTAAGAACTTCACGACCTAATTCAGCATTAGTACCTTCTAAACGTACAACTACAGGTACATTTACGCCAACTTCTTTAACTGCGCCAATGATACCTTCAGCAATCATGTCACAACGTACGATACCGCCAAAGATGTTTACTAAAACAGCTTTAACATTATCGTCAGAAAGGATGATTTTGAATGCTTCAGAAACACGTTCTTTAGTCGCGCCGCCGCCAACATCTAGGAAGTTAGCCGGTTTTCCGCCGTGTAGGTTTACGATGTCCATAGTACCCATTGCTAGGCCTGCACCGTTAACCATACAACCAACATTGCCATCTAGAGCAACGTAGTTAAGCTCGAAGCTTGCTGCGTGTGCTTCACGTGCATCTTCTTGAGATGGATCGTGGAACTCACGGATTTTAGGTTGACGGTAAAGTGCATTACCATCAATACCGATTTTTCCGTCAAGACAGTGAAGGTTACCTTCGTCTGTAATTACTAACGGGTTGATCTCAAGTAGTGCGAAATCAAAATCAGTAAACATGTTACCAAGACCCATAAAGATCTTAACAAACTGCTTCATTTGTACTGGGTTAAGACCCAATTTGAAGCCTAGTTCACGTGCTTGGTAAGCTTGAGGACCCACTAATGGATCAATTTCAGCTTTGTGGATAAGCTCTGGTGTTTCTTCTGCAACAGTTTCAATTTCAACGCCGCCTTCAGTAGACGCCATGAAAACTACTTTGCGAGATGCACGGTCAACTACTGCACCTAGGTACAATTCGTTAGCAATGTCAGTACAGCTTTCAACTAAAATTTTAGCTACTGGCTGACCTTTCTCGTCTGTTTGGTAAGTAACTAGGTTTTTACCCAACCAGTTAGCTGCAAACGCTTTTACTTCGTCGATAGTTTTTACTAGCTTTACACCGCCAGCTTTACCACGTCCACCTGCGTGAACCTGAGTTTTAACAACCCACATATCACCGCCGATTTTTTCAGCAGCTGCTGCAGCTTCTTCAGGTGTATCGCAAGCGAAACCCTGAGAAACTGGTAAACCATATTCGGCAAAAAGTTGTTTTGCCTGATACTCATGCAAATTCATGATGCTTTATCCAATTTTTTATACTAAAAGAGCTGAATATTTTTTCAAATAAACAACTACCCCAAATTGCGCACCTAGTATAGATCCCAAGGCTTAACATGAAAACCCCAGTAAGACCAAAGGCGCAAAAAAAAAGCTGTGAATGTTCATTCACAGCTTACATTTCATACAACTAGATTAAACATCTAGCAATAAGCGAGTTGGATCTTCAAGTAACTCTTTAATAGTCACTAAGAAACCAACTGATTCTTTACCATCAATGATACGGTGGTCATAAGAAAGAGCTAAATACATCATAGGAAGTATTTCTACTTTACCATTTACAGCCATCGGACGGTCTTGGATTTTATGCATACCCAAAATTGAAGACTGTGGCAAGTTAATGATAGGTGTAGATAGTAATGAACCAAATACGCCGCCATTAGTAATAGTGAAATTACCACCGGTCATATCTGCAAGCGTTAGCTTACCATCACGACCTTTAAGTGCTAATTCACGAATACCCTTTTCGATTTCAGCAACAGATAGTTTGTCACAATCTTTAAGTACTGGAGTAACTAGACCACGTGGAGTAGATACTGCAATGCTGATATCAAAATAGTTATGGTAAACAATATCGTCACCATCAATTGATGCATTAACATCTGGGAAGCGTTTAAGTGCTTCAGTTACCGCTTTCACGTAGAAAGACATGAAACCTAAACGAATGCCATGACGCTTTTCAAATACTTCTTGGTACTGCTTACGAAGGCTCATGATTGGTTCCATGTTCACTTCGTTGAATGTTGTTAACATTGCAGTTGAATTTTTAGCTTCAAGAAGACGTGTAGCAATCGTTTTACGCAGGCGAGTCATAGGAACACGTTTTTGAGTACGATCGCCCATCGGTGCTGCAGGAGCAGAAGCTTCTGCTTTTTTAGCCGCTGGCGCTGGTGCTTTTAAGAAAGTATCAACGTCTTCTTTAGTTACGCGGCCATTTTTACCCGTGCCGTTAATTTTAGAAGCGTCTAAGCCTTTCTCAGCAATTAAACGACGAACTGATGGTGTTAACACATCTGAACTTTCGCTAGAATCTGCTGCTGGCGTTTCGTCTGCTTTTGCAGCTGGAGCCGCTGGTGCACCGCCTGCTTTAACCGAACCAATTACTTGCTCGCCTAGTACAGTATCGCCTTCGTTGTGAATGATATCACCCATGATGCCATCTTCTTGAGCTACTACTTCAAGAACAACTTTATCTGTTTCAATATCTACCAAGTTTTGGTCGCGTGTTACTGCGTCACCTGGTTGTACATGCCATGTAGCAATTGTTGCGTCTGCAACTGATTCTGGAAGTACAGGTACTTTAATGTCCACTTCTTTACCTTCTGATGCTGGTGCTGATTGCGCCGCTGGCGCGTCTTCTGATTTAGCTGGTGCTGATTCTTCTTTAGATGAACCTTCACTTGCTGGCGCTGCATCAGCATCACCAAGTAAACCCATAACTTGATCGCCAAGTACGGTTGCACCTTCTTCTTGTGATATTTCTGTAATTACACCGTCATGCTGTGCAACAACTTCTAAAACCACTTTATCTGTTTCAATGTCTACTAAGTTTTGATCGCGAGTTACTTTGTCGCCAACACTTACATGCCATGTAGCAACGGTAGCATCTGCAACCGACTCAGGAAGAACAGGAACTTTAATTTCTGTGCTCATTGCTTATCCTTTATTTTCTATAGTAAGCGCGTCGGCAACGAGCGCTTGTTGTTCTTTAGTATGTACTGACATGTAACCACACGCTGGTGATGCAGACGCTTTACGTCCTGCATATTTTAATTTAGCACCTTGTGGGATTGCATCAATAAAGTGATGTTGTGAACAGTACCATGCACCTTGGTTTTGTGGCTCTTCTTGACACCATACAAAATCAGTTACGTGTTGGTAACGCTCCATAATTGTTTGCATTTCGTCATGTGGGAACGGATATAACTGCTCAACACGAACTATAGCAATATTATCTTGCTCAAGCTTACGACGCTCTTGTAATAGTTCGTAATAAACTTTACCACTACAAAATACAACGCGTTCAACTTTCTCAGGGTTAATATCATCAACTTCGTCGATCATATTATGGAAAACACCATGCGATAGCTCTTCAAGCGATGAAGTTGCAAGAGGATGACGAAGCAACGACTTAGGCGTCATAACAATCAACGGACGACGTAGTGGTCGAACTGATTGACGACGAAGCATAGCGTAAACTTGTGCAGGAGTAGATGGAACACATACTTGCATGTTGTGATCAGCACATAGTTGTAGGAAACGCTCTAAGCGAGCTGAACTATGTTCTGGACCTTGTCCTTCGTAGCCATGTGGTAACAAAATTGTAAGACCACATAAACGGCCCCATTTTTGCTCACCAGAACTTAGGAATTGGTCAAATACAACCTGTGCACCGTTGGCGAAATCACCAAACTGTGCTTCCCAAAGCACTAATGAAGTAGGCTCTGCAGTTGCATAACCGTATTCAAAAGCAACAACTGCTTCTTCAGATAAAACAGAGTCAAATACTTCAAAAGTACCTTGATCTTCGCTTAAGTGCTGTAGAGGTGTATAAGTAGCGCCGTCTGATTGACTATGAACAACAGCATGACGATGGAAGAATGTGCCACGCCCTGAATCCTGACCAGTTAAACGAATGTCAGTGCCTTCAGTTGCGATTGTTGCATAAGCAAGTGTTTCTGCCATACCCCAATCTAGAGGTTTCTCACCAGAAGCCATTAATTTACGATCATCGTAAATCTTTTTAACGCGTGACTGTGCTTTATATTGCTCTGGGTAAGAAGCGATTTTCTCACCGAGTGCTTTGAGCTCTTCAACAGGTACGCTGGCATCGTAATCAACATCCCATTCATGGCCAACATACTTTGCCCAATCTGAAGAATGCGATGTCTCTGGTTGTATTTCTGAAACAACACAGTTGCCTTCGTCTAATGCATTACGGTACTCATCAGCAAGTGCTTTTATTTCTTGTTCAGAAAAAGAGCCTTCAGCTATAAGTTGGTCTGCGTATATTAAACGTGGAACTGGGTGCTTTTTAATTTTTTGGTACATAACAGGCTGAGTTGCATTAGGCTCATCAGCTTCATTGTGACCATGGCGACGGTAACATACTAAATCGATTACTACGTCACGTTTAAACTGGTTTCTGAAATCAAGTGCAATTTGAGTAACAAATGCAACTGCTTCAGGGTCATCAGAGTTAACATGGAAGATAGGTGACTGAACCATTTTAGCAATGTCAGTACAGTAATCTGTAGAGCGTACATCGTCTTGTTTAGATGTAGTAAAACCAACTTGGTTATTTACAACAATACGGATACTACCACCACAACTAAACGCGTTAGTTTGTGATAAGTTAAACGTTTCTTGTACAACACCTTGGCCTGTAACCGCAGAATCACCATGAATTGTAATTGGTAAAGCTTTAATACCAGAACTGTCACCTAAGCGGTCAAGACGAGCACGTACTGAGCCCATAACAACTGGGTTTACAATTTCAAGATGAGACGGGTTAAACGCAAGCGCCATATGAACATTGCCACCTTTAGTAGCAAAGTCAGATGAATAACCCATGTGGTATTTAACATCGCCAGAACTTAATGTTTCTTTATGTTTACCAGCAAACTCATCAAATAACTCTGATGGATTTTTACCAAGTACATTTACAAGAACATTTAAACGACCACGGTGAGCCATACCAATAACAGCTTCTTGTTGGCCGCTTTCACCAGCGCGGTGAATAAGCTCTTTTAACATTGGAACTAACGCATCGCCACCTTCAAGTGAGAAACGCTTAGCACCTGGGAACTTAGCCCCTAAATATTTTTCAAGTCCGTCAGCAGCAGTTAATCCTTTTAGGATACGCAGCTTTTCGTCTTTTTCGAATTTTGGCCTAGACTGGACAGATTCTAAGCGCTGTTGTAACCAACGCTTTTCCTCTGTTGATGTGATGTGCATATACTCAGCGCCAATTGAACCACAATATGTAGTTTTTAGTGCTTGGTATAGTTCACCTAAAGGCATAGTATCGCGGCCTACGGCAAACGATCCTACGTTAAACTCGCGGTCAAAATCACTTGAAGATAAGTCGTGGTACTCTAGCTCTAAATCTCGTACACGCTCTCGTTGCCAAATACCTAATGGATCTAGGTTTGCATTTTGGTGTCCACGAAAACGGAAAGCATTAATAAGTTGTAGAACTTTAACCTGTTTAAGGTCACCGCCACTACCCTCTGCTACCACTACTTCTCTATGCTTGTTTTTTGCAAGCTGTGCAAACTGCGTTCGAACTTCTGAATGTTTTACTTCAACATCCACACCATCAACTTTAGGTAATTGTTCGAACACTTCTCGCCATTCATCTGGCACAGAAGTCGCATCGTCTAAATACGCTTCATAAAGCTCTTCTACATAAGCAACGTTGCCGCCGTTTAAATGTGAAGATTCTAGCCATGCCTTCATCACACCTTCGTGCATTTATAAGCCCTTTTCTTTAGCGCAGAAATTAATAGTTATCATAACAAGATGGCTAATAATCTGTATTAGCCATCTTACGTTTACTAAGTAATCAAACCGCTCGGTTTAATAACATAGATTTGATTTGCCCAATTGCTTTAGTCGGGTTAAGACCCTTAGGACAAACGCTAACACAGTTCATGATACTGTGGCAACGGAACACACTGAACGCATCGTCTAAATCCGCTAAACGTTCTTCAGTTGCTGTATCTCGGCTATCAGCTAAGAAACGGTAAGCGTGAAGAAGGCCTGCTGGACCAATGAACTTGTCTGGATTCCACCAGAACGAAGGACACGATGTCGAACAACATGCACACAAAATACACTCATATAGCCCATCTAATTTATCACGTTCTTCAATAGATTGAAGACGCTCGCCTGCTGCAGGCTGATCATTAATTAAATAAGGTTTAACTTTTTCGTACTGAGTGTAGAACTGACTCATGTCAATAACAAGGTCACGAACCACAGGTAAGCCTGGTAACGGACGTACTACAATTTTACCTTTGCCATTTTTTTGTAGCGTAGATAAAGGAGTAATACATGCTAAACCATTTTTACCATTCATGTTAACACCATCAGATCCACACACACCTTCACGGCATGAACGACGAAAAGATAGTGTAGGATCTTGTTCTTTTAAAAGAATAAGTGCATCTAACACCATCATGTCGTGACCTTCCTCTGTTTGCAAGGTGTATTCTTGCATACGAGGAGCGTTGTCAACATCTGGATTATAACGATAAACTGAAAATTGTACTTGTGCCATCGTCTATCTCCTAGTAAACACGTGCTTTAGGTGGGAAAGCTTCACGCGTTTTAGGCGCATAGTTTACATCACGCTTACTCATTTCATCCGTTACAGGATTGAATACTGAGTGACATAACCAGTTTTCGTCATCACGATCTGGGTAGTCAAAGCGAGAATGTGCACCACGGCTTTCTGTACGGAAGTTTGCAGCTACTGCAGTTGAGTAAGCTGTTTCCATTAAGTTATCTAGTTCAAGACATTCGATACGCTGCGTATTGAAGTCTGATGATTTATCATCAAGACGAGCATGTTGCAGACGTTCACGAATTTCTTTAAGTTCTTGAAGACCTGAAGCCATTGAATCGCCTTCACGGAATACCGAGAAGTTAAGCTGCATACATTGCTGTAGGTCTTTTTTGATTTGAACTGGATCTTCACCTTGGCCAGCCGTTGAATTTTCCCAACGGTTGTAACGTGCAAGAGACGCTTCTAAATCTGACTCTGAAGCCGCTTTTGATACTTCAACATCTTTAAGGTATTTACCTAAGAAGTTACCAGCAGCACGGCCAAATACAACTAAATCTAGTAATGAGTTACCACCAAGGCGGTTTGCACCGTGTACAGATACACATGCAATCTCACCAACAGCAAATAAACCTTCAACTACTTTTTCGTTGCCTTGAGCATCGATTTGTAGTGCTTGTCCATTTACGTTAGTAGGAACACCACCCATCATGTAATGACAAGTAGGAATTACTGGAATTGGCTCTTTAGCTGGATCAACGTGAGCGAAAGTTTTAGCTAGGTCACATACGCCAGGAAGACGTAGGTTAAGCGTTTCTTCACCTAAATGGTCAAGTTTCAGCTTGATATGAGGACCCCAAGGACCATCACAACCACGACCTTCACGGATTTCAGTCATCATTGAACGCGCAACAACATCGCGAGACGCTAAGTCTTTTGCGTTTGGTGCGTAACGTTCCATGAAGCGCTCGCCATCTTTATTTAAAAGATAACCGCCTTCACCACGACAACCTTCAGTTACTAGCGTACCAGCACCTGCAATACCCGTTGGGTGGAACTGCCACATTTCCATGTCTTGCATAGAAATACCAGCGCGTGTTGCCATACCAACACCGTCACCGGTGTTAATGTGAGCATTTGTTGTTGATGCGAATATGCGACCTGCACCACCAGTGGCTAATACAACTGCTTTAGATTTGAAGAAAGTGATTTCACCTGTTTCAATCTCAATTGCTGTACACCCTACTACATCGCCATTGTCGTTTTTAACTAAGTCAAGTGCATACCACTCAGAGAATACATTTGTTTTGTTTTTAACGTTTTGTTGATATAGAAGATGAAGTAAAGCATGACCAGTACGGTCAGCTGCAGCAGCAGTACGTGCGGCTTGTTCACCACCAAAGTTTTTCGATTGACCACCGAAAGGACGTTGGTAAACACGGCCATTTTCAAAACGAGAAAATGGTAGTCCCATGTTTTCTAATTCAGTAATAGCTTCTGGGCCAGTTTGACACATGTATTCAATAGCGTCTTGGTCGCCGATAAAATCGGAACCCTTAACGGTATCGTACATATGCCATTCCCAGTTGTCTTCGTGTGAATTACCAAGAGCTACTGTAATACCACCTTGAGCAGATACAGTGTGTGAGCGCGTTGGAAATACTTTAGATATTAATGCACACGTTTTGCCAGATTCTGTAATTGCTAAAGCAGCGCGCATACCAGCACCACCTGCACCAATTACTACGGCGTCAAATTCACGAACAGAATATTTCACTTAAACACCCCATAATACAATTAGACCAATAGCTACGTAAGCAACGGCCATTAGGTTTAAAACAAAACCTAAAACAGCACGCAACTTCGAACACTTAACATAGTCTGTAAGAACTTGCCAAAGGCCAATGCGGGTATGAACCATAATGCAAATAAGGGTAATTAAAGTAAACCCTTTCATTGCTAGGTTAGAGAAGAGGCCTGTCCAGGCTTCGAAAGTGACTTCTGGCGTCGCTAAAAAATAGCCGATAATAAAAATCGCGTACGCGCTGATTATTAATGCCGTGGTACGTAAAGATACGAAATCTTGTACACCATCACGTTTTAGAGTTGCTTGATTTAAAACCATATCCACACCCCTGCCAATACGGCAAACACAACACCAAGAGCCATTGATACTTTAGCGCTGAGATTACCTGATTCAAGTTCTTCCCAATGTCCCATATCCATAATCATATGACGGATGCCACCAATAAGGTGATAACCTAATACAGAAACAGTGCCCCAAGCTATAAATTTGGCAATGAATCCGTTAAACAGACCCTTGACGAATTCAAAACCTTCAGCTGAAGAGAGAGACTCAGACCAAGCCCAAATGACAAACGTTAAAGCAAAAAACAATGCAACACCGGTGACGCGGTGAAAAATTGAAGCTTTAGCCGTTGCCGGCATAGATATAGTTGTTAGATCTAGATTTACAGGTCTTTGCTTTTTCACAGTTACTTGCCCATCTTAGCTCACAGTGGAGCTCATCTACTTGTTTTTCTAAAAACCCACCAAATATTACTGATGGAACTATCAGAATAAACATATCAAAATAGTTAAAGTTCACAAAACAGTAAATTTTAAGCTGTTAAGAATATGTTTACCCAAATACAATACGGTTTAAAACCACCGTTAGTATATATACCCACAGGACTTTTTACAATTCTTGTTTATTTAGAGATGTTTGCGAATTAGCCAATAGTATTATATTTAATTAATACCGAATATTTATTATACATATATGCATAATGTTTATAAAAATTGACTTTAACCCCCTCTTTCACGTTAAAATGCGAAGATGTGCTTAAAACAGATTTCAGAACTTTAAAATCTAAAAATCAGAATAGATATCTTAATAGGAGATACATAGCGATGGCAGATAAAAAAGCCACAGTCCATATTGATGGACTAGATCCAATCGAACTTCCAATTTATCAAGGCACTGCTGGCCAAGATGTAATCGACGTACGTACGTTAGGTTCACATGGTCACTTTACTTATGACCCAGGTTTCATGTCGACTGGTTCTTGTGAATCTGCAATCACCTATATTGATGGTGGTAAAGGTGTACTACTTCACCGTGGTTACCCAATTGAGCAATTAGCTGAAGATTCTAACTATATTGAGCTTTGCTACTTACTTTTAAATGGTGAGTTACCTTCTAAAGAACAATATGAAGTTTTTAAGAATGAAATCACTACAAGCACTATGCTTGACGAGAAAATTGCTAACTTTTTCCAAGGTTTCCGCTTTGACGCTCACCCAATGGCAATGCTTTGTGGCGTAGTGGGTGCATTATCATCTTTTTATCATGAAGACCTTGATATTACTGATGCAGAACAACGTAAAACAAGTGCAGTTAAGCTAGTTGCTAAGTTACCAACTATTGCTGCAATGGCTTATAAAACAAACATCGGCCAACCGTTTGTATACCCACGTAACGATTTAAGCTACGCAGAAAACTTCTTACACATGATGTTCTCTGTACCTGCTGAAGAATATAAAGTTAACCCTGTAACTGCTAAAGCTATGGATAAAATCTTTATGCTTCATGCAGATCATGAGCAAAATGCATCGACTTCAACAGTTCGTCTTGCTGGTTCATCAGGTGCTAACCCGTATGCATGTATTGCAGCTGGTATTGCTTCTTTATGGGGACCTGCTCACGGCGGCGCTAACGAAGCATGTTTAAACATGTTAGAAGAGATTGGCTCTGTGGATCGTATTGATGAATACGTTGCTAAAGCTAAAGACAAAGCTGACCCATTCCGCCTTATGGGCTTTGGTCACCGCGTTTACAAAAACTTCGACCCACGTGCTACAGTAATGCGTCAAACGTGTCATGAAGTTTTAGCTGAGCTTAATATCCAAGATCCACTTCTTGATATTGCTATGAAGCTTGAGCAAATTGCCCTTGAAGACCCGTACTTTGTAGAGAAGAAATTATACCCTAACGTAGATTTCTACTCTGGTATTATCTTAAAAGCGATTGGTATTCCAACAAGCATGTTCACTGTAATCTTTGCAATGGCACGTACTGTTGGTTGGATCACTCACTGGGATGAGATGCTATCTCAACCTGGTCATAAGATCAGCCGTCCTCGTCAACTTTATACTGGTTACACTCAACGTGACTACGTATCAACTGACAAGCGTTAATTAACGTTGGTTAGTTTAAAAAGGCCGCATTTTGCGGCCTTTTTTATTAACAACACTTGAGAATTATCATAAACCGATTACAATTCCTGCCTTAAAAACACTATGTAGATGAGCCATGCTTGCTTTAAAGTTTGATATAAATAAAATTAGAAACGACTTCCCAACATTAAATCAAACAATAAACGGCTGCCCGCTTGTTTATTTAGACTCAGCAGCAACCTCACAAAAGCCTCAATCAGTTATAGATACAATTACTGAGTTTTATACGTCTCAAAATGCTAATGTACACCGTGGACGCCATACACTTAGCGAGCAAGCAACTTATTCATATGAACAAGTACGGGATAAAACTGCAGAGTATTTCAATGTATTTAGTAAAGAGATTGTATGGACTAAAGGCGCTACAGAAGCCATTAACTTGGTCGCTAACGGATTAAAAAAGCGCTTAAATGAAAGTCATACCATAATGATATCTCCGCTTGAGCATCATGCAAACATAGTGCCTTGGCAAATAGTGAGTCAACAAACGGGTGCTAAATTAATAGCGCTTCCACTAAATAAAAATGGCACGCTGAACACCAAAGAATGCTGTAAATTTATAAAAGAAACAAAACCTGCCCTATTAGCTATTACACAAGCATCTAACACACTGGGTAATATAACCGATTTAAAACCACTAATTAGAGCTGCAAAAGACGTCAATTCTCTTGTTCTAGTGGATGGTGCACAAGGTGCACTGCATTTAAAACCCGATTTACGTGAATTAAACTGTGACTTTTATGTCTGCTCAAGCCATAAAATGCTCGGCCCAACAGGATTAGGTGTGCTTTATGGTCGATATGAGCAATTAAATACCCTTGATATTTACCAATCAGGTGGGGAAATGATCGATAAAGTGTACTTAACTCACAGTACTTATCGTCCTGCGCCTGCAAAATTTGAAACTGGAACACCAAATATCTCTGGAGTTTTAGGCTTTGGTGCCGCATTAGACTATTTAAATGAATTAGATCACGCAAAAATCCAGCAATATGAGCAAAAATTGTTTAGTTATGCCGCTCAAAAATTGGTAAAGGTTGATGGTATTACAATATATAGCAACCTATCAGACAATATTGGTACACTCTGCTTCAACTTAAATGATGAACATCCTTATGATTTGGCAACTTTACTTGACGGGTACGGGGTTGCAGTAAGGAGTGGACACCATTGTACACAGCCATTAATGACACATTTAGGGCTTAATGGAACGTTAAGAGCGAGTTTTTCTTTTTATAATACCTACAAAGATGTAGATATATTCATTGATTCACTTAAAAAATGTATCGCTTTACTGGACTAAACGTCACTTTAATAGAATTAATTAGGATAACTCATGACAAATACGTTTAACAAAGTCACAGAATCTATAAAAAATGCGCCCGCTTGGCAGCAAAAATATCGTGAGATAATGCTTTTAGGAAAAACTTTACCTGTTTTAGCTGATGTTTTGAAGACTGATGATGCACTTGTACCAGGCTGTGAAAGCAAAGTATGGATGTTTGTTGAATTTGATTTAACAGAAAATACACTTGTTGTAATAGGTGACTCTGATACTCGTATAGTAAAAGGATTATTAGCCATTATTTTAGCGCTTTACAATGGCCTCACACCAGAGCAAGTAGTGAATAAAAATGCGTATGAAGAATTTGAAAAGCTAGGCCTTATTAGCCACTTAAGCGCATCACGTGGTAATGGTATTAAAGCCATGGTTGAAAAAATTCAAACCATGGCACAACACAAGCTAAGTTAACCGAGGTCTGTTGATCTTTCAAGGTTAAATTGCAGCAGTCTGTTTGGTATTTAGGCTAGGCAGACCCTAGGCTTGTGAGCGTTGTTTTTTATCTAGGTATTTACGTACAGCTTTAGCAGCAACAAAAAAACCAAAGCTTCCTGTGATCATAGTCACAGAGCCAAAACCATTATTACAGTCCATATTCATCGTGCCATCAGCACTTTGCTTAGCATGACATACGCTGCCATCGCTTCCTGGGTAAACCAATTGCTCTGTTGAGTAAACACAATCAATATTAAACTTACGTTTAGGATTATTACTAAAATTATATTGCTTGCGCAAAATATAGCGCACCTTTGCAAGTAATGGGTCTTGCGTAGTTTTAGCTACATCACCAAAGGTTATTTGGCTAGGATCTGTTTGCCCGCCAGCACCACCAGTTGTAATTATAGGTAGTTTATTACGTTTACAGTGAGCAATTAACGCTGCTTTTTCTTTAACTGCATCAATACAATCAATTACATAATCAAAACCTTGAATATGCTCTTGAATATTATCAAGCGTAATAAAGTCATCTATTACATGAACTTGGCACTGTGGATTAATGAGCTCGCAGCGCGCTTTCATTGCATCGACTTTAGCTTGACCAATAGTGCCCGTTAACGCATGAATTTGCCTATTGACGTTAGTCGCGCAAATATCATCCAAATCTATAAGTGTTATTTTACCAACACCAGTACGTGCAAGTGCTTCTGCTGTCCAGCTTCCTACACCACCGATCCCTACTACACAAAAATGTGCTTCTTGAAGCCAATCAAACTGTTGATGACCATATAAACGTTTAATACCACCAAAACGTATATCTGTAACTTTTTCGCTCATTTACCAATCCAGTTGCCATGGCGATTGCCATGCTTGAAAATCTTGATGTTTAATTAACGCCAAATACTCATCACCATTATCGGGTAATAAAGTTAGCTGTATTTGTTCACTTTGCCAATAAAAGCTCAATGCATATGCATGTAAATAGGTACGATTTGATGGTGTACCTGAATACATTGCATCGCCTAAAATAGCTGCGCCCACACTTTTTAGTGCCACTCTTAATTGATGCGTCTTTCCTGAATAAGGTTTTAAAATATACCCTCTAAATCCTGGCTTATAACTCAGAGAATAGAATCGGGTGATTGCAGGGTTGAGTGTACTCGTTAGTAACTTAAATGAGCCACGGCGAGACTTAGCCATATCGCCTTTTATCCACCCTTGCTTCTTTTTAGGTTTAGCATCACTAATCGCTAAATAAAATTTAGCAATCGCATGCTCAGTAAACATAACAGTAAAGGCGGCTGCAGAGGCTTTGTTTCGCGCTAAAATAATCAGCCCTGATGTCACTTTATCTAAACGATGAACGGCATAAAGCTTTTGCGATAATTGTTGTTCGGCTAAAACAACAAAGCCGGGCCCCTCTTCAGAATGAAAATTAAGACCCGCTGGCTTTTCTAAAATATAAAAATCGTTATGTGTATAAACAACTTTTAATATCTTACTTACTTGCTCACTCACACGTTTTTACTTTTAATATGCGCTATTACTTTAGCTAAGTCATCAGGCGTATCTACACCTGCATGAGGGGCTATTTGAGCTTGTTCTATTTTAATTTTATAACCGTGATACAAAACACGTAACTGCTCAAGTGATTCAAGTAATTCTAGTGGTGATACACTCAGCTCTATATATTGTTTAATAAAACCCGCTCTGTACGCATAAATACCCACATGGCGTTGAAATGGCGCTAAATTAAGGGCAGTGCTATCATCCATCATCGTATTTCTATCAAACGGTATACTTGCACGAGAGAAATACAGGGCATTTTTATTTATATCGCTAACCACTTTAACGGCATTAGGATTAAATACTTCATCACGCTCTTCAATAGCAACACTTAACGTTGCCATTGGTGCTGTTGAATCACTTAATAGTGCAGCAACTTGAGATACGTTTTCTGGTGCAAGTAATGGCTCATCGCCTTGTACATTAACCACAATTGTATTGCTATCAAGTTTAAGAAAATCAACCACTTCAGCTAATCGTTCAGTACCCGACTGGTGATCTTCACGCGTCATTACTACATCATTAGTAAACATACTTACTGCATCAAATACTTTTTGATGATCGGTTGCTATAACTACTTTACTAGCACCTGATAAACATGCTTTTTCGTAAACGTGTTGAACCATTGGCTTGCCACAAATATCAGCAAGCGGTTTACCTGGTAGTCGGGTCGATGCAAAACGAGCAGGAATTACAACTACGAATTCCACTTTTCAACCTCTTCTAGAGATAGTTCTCGTGCTTCATTTTCAAGTAAAACTGGAATATCGTCTTGAACAGGATAAGCAAGCTTAGCTGCTGTGCTAATTAGTTCGTTGTTTTCTCTGTCAAAGCGTAATTTTCCCTTACAAACAGGGCACGCAATTATCTCGAGTAATTTTGTATCAAAGGCCATTGAGTATTCCTTTTTCTTTTAATATTGAATTTAATTTGTTTATTACGCTATCGGTAGGTTGTGCATCTACTGGTAAATAATACCAATTAGGCTTTGCAAAGGACTTACATTTAACGGCATCTTTTTCGGTCATTATAATGCAATCATCACCAAATTGGGCAAAATCATCTACTGTATAAGCATAATGATCTCTAAAATGATGAGTCGATAATAACGTAATATCTTGTGCTTCTAATGAGTTTTCAAACCGTTTAGGGTTCCCAATTGCACTTATTGCATGTGCTTCACTTACGTTACTTTTTGCATAATCGCTTGAATTAACCAAGCGAAGGTTACTTACTTGTAATGTGTAGCTATTATTAGCCTCACCACCATTTTCAATTACTATATCGACACTTTGCAAACGTTTAGTTGTTTCACGAAGTGGTCCTGCTGGCATAACAAAGCCATTACCAAAACGACGCTCACTATCAACAATACAACACTCAATGCTACGAGGCATTTTATAATGCTGCATTCCATCATCAGAAATAATAACATCGAGTGTATAATTATTTTCTAATAAATCGATATTGTGTTGTCTATTAGGCCCAACCGCTATTGGGCACTTTAAACGATGGTATAAAAGTACGGGCTCATCTCCAGCCTGCTGAGCATCTACAAGCTCAGTAACTAACAGCGGGTAATTTTCTGATTGCCCACCATATCCTCTACTAATAATTCCCACTGATAAACCTTGCTGAGTTAAATGACCATACAGCCACAAAACAAAAGGCGTTTTACCATTACCGCCAACACTTATATTGCCAACTACAATTACAGGCGTTTTACACTCAAAAGGTTTAAGTATTTTAGCGCTGTATAAGTATTTTCGAAATGACGAGACAACCCAAAACAAAGCACTTAATGGTAATAACAGTAAAGTAATTAGACCAAATGGTTTATACCAGCTTTGTTCTATTTTACTCACGCCTGATCACCAAACTGCATTTTGCAAAGGGCTGAATAAGTACCGTCATTTGCTAATAAGCTATTGTGATCGCCACTTTCTATTACACGACCATTATCAATAACATAGATTCGGTCACTGTTTTCGATAGTAGATAAGCGATGCGCAATAACAATTGAGGTTTTATCTTTCATTAGCGTTTCTAATGCTTGCTGAATAAGCTTTTCAGATTCGGTATCAAGTGCTGATGTAGCCTCGTCTAAAATCAAAATAGGTGCGTCTTTTAATATTGCACGTGCTATCGCTATACGCTGGCGTTGACCGCCGGAGAGCATTACGCCATTTTCACCTACCATGGTGTTTAATTGCTCTGGCAAGTCTTTAACAAACTCCCAAACGTGCGCTTGTTTAGCAACTTGCTCTAATTCTTCCTCAGACACATCATGCTTTATGCCATAACAAATATTGTTAGCAATCGTATCGTTAAATAACACGACTTGCTGAGACACTAAAGCAAATTGGCGACGTAAATCTGTTAATTTATAATCCTGCAGGGCTATACCATCAAGTAATATTTCACTCGGTAACTCTAGGTCATAGTAGCGTGGTAATAAATTAGAAATTGTTGATTTACCCGAGCCTGAGCGCCCTACTAAGGCAATACTTTCACCCGCTTTAATCGTTAGCGACAAATCGTTTAATACTGCTTCATCTTTTGTTGGGTACTTAAAGGTTACATTTTTAACTTCAATTAACCCTTTAACTTTATCGACTGAAACGGTGCCAGTATCTTTTTCCATTTCTTCATCTAAAACTAAAAATATACTTTGTGCAGCAGAGATACCACGCTGCATATCACTATTAACATTAGCGAGTTGTTTTAGCGGTCGCAATAGCATCATCATTGAGGCAATTAATGCCATGAAGTCACCAGAGGTAATCGTATCAATCATTGATGGAAGAGATACAGCCCATAAAATAACAGCCATAGCACTTGCTGCTAATATTTGAATAATTGATACACTTAAAGCTTTTGTCGCATCCATTTTAATGCGCTGCTGGCGGTTATGATTATTAATCTTTGAGAAATGGTTTATTTCTTGGTCTTGTCCGCCAAATCCATGAATAACTTTATGTCCGCTAAGCATTTGTTCAGAGCTACGTGTAACCTGCCCCATAGCTGATTGGATACTTTTAGAAATATGGCGAAAACGTTTCGATACAACTGCTACAATAATGGCAACGAGAGGGATGATGACTAGAAATATAAGTGAGAGCTTCCAACTGGTATAAAACATTACACCAAGTAAAAAGACAACAAAGGCCCCTTCACGTACAACAATAAGTAACGCTTTAGTAATTGCTTGTTGAACTTGCTCTGTGTCAAAAGTGATTTTTGAAATTAAATCGCCCGTTGAGTTTTTGTCATGAAAAGAAACGGGTAAATGCAATATGTGCTCAAATAACTCTTGGCGTAAAGAGCGTACAACTTGAGAGCCCACATAACTTAAACAGTACGAAGACATAAAGTTAAAAACACCACGCCCTAGTACTAACGCGATAACTACAAAAGGAGCGTACTTTAAAACTTCTGTATTTCGCTGGTTTAAACCTTGATCAATAAACGGCTTCATTAATTGAATGAATAAAGCATCCATTGCTGAATAGCCTATCATCCCAACAATTGCGATAAAAGCGACACTTTTGTATGCGCCAACATACGAGACAAGACGTTTATAAATTTGTGCAGTACTTTGATCCATAACACTCTCTAAATACAGTAACTCCCTGTATTGTATCCTTCGATGAGATAAAACTAAACGTCAATCTTTGATAAACCAATAACTTTCCTGCCCTCTTGCTGTTTCTATGACCAAATTGTTTGAGTAGAATTTAATGCTAATTTGCCCATCTACGCCTGTTGTAAATTGCTCTGCGCTTATTGCTTTGTAACGCTCGACAACAAAGGGCTTGGGAAATTCCCACTGGCCTTTATAAGCACTTGAATGAATCACAACCTTAGGAGCTACTTCACTAATAAAATTAACACTTGAGGATGTATCACTGCCATGATGCGGGCTTAACATGACTGTACTTTTCAACGGCGTATTATCCGCTAATAAAGAGGCTTCACGGGATTTTGATATATCACCTGTAAACAACACACTATGAGTATTACTCGATACTCTAACAA
Source organism: Pseudoalteromonas sp. Z9A6 (assembly GCF_011378805.1). Lineage (NCBI taxonomy): Bacteria > Pseudomonadati > Pseudomonadota > Gammaproteobacteria > Alteromonadales > Pseudoalteromonadaceae > Pseudoalteromonas > Pseudoalteromonas sp. Z9A6. The sequence continues at coordinate 61,918 of NZ_WTKZ01000010.1, read as the reverse complement.
CGCATGAATCGTCGTTTTCATTCCCATACCCTCTTGTGCTAAAGCTTTCTACTCTTAAACCAACAAAATCAACACTTTGGACTTCACACATATTAAGTGTATTTTCAGGATGAAATTGCTTTAGTGTTTCCCCAAATCCAGCTTCAATAAAATGCTGTAATCCTCCAGCATGATCATTATCTTCATGGCTTAAAATTGCTGTTTTTACTGTTAAATTATTTGCTTTTAAATAAGGTAATAAGATACTTCGCGTACGGCTAAAGCGATTAAAATAACTTGGTCCAAAATCATAGATGAGCACTTGGTTATCTTTTTCAATTAATGCCATGAGCCCGTGGCCAACATCAAACACATGAAGTTGCCAGTTAGGCTTTTCTTTTAGAAGATTATTCAATAAAAGTACTGTTAAAGGAATGAAAGAGAGCAATTTATAGGGGAGGAAGTAAATCATCAACATAGTAATATAGGTAAAAATGACGAATATTAACTCGATTCTTCCTGTTGTCAGCCATCTTAATGACTCAGGTATTTCATAAAGTAATTTAAATAACGCATATAACCCTGTATCAAACAAATGTATTAAATTACCTATATCTAAAAAAGTACTCAGTAATGTAAAAACAATCAAAAATGGCAAAATAATGATAGAAAGAAACGGTATCGCAATTAAGTTAATGCCTAGGCCCGCAATACTTACGCCATTAAAAAAATAAAGTGAAAGTGGTAATAAACCGATAAACAATGCTACTTGAATAACAAATAACGCAATAATTTTGTTTTTGATTCGTGTATTTAATATTGGTAATTTATTAATAACAGTAAAAATTATAGCGACCGCTAAAAATGAAAAATACAGACCTGGATTAAGTAAATTAAATGGGTTAACAGCAAGCACTATTACCAAGGCAAATAAAATACTACGCCAACGCAGCGGCTGTTTAGCAAGAAAATAAAGTAACAAATAACAACCCAGCATAATTAGTGCTCGCGTTGCTGATACTAAAAAGTCACTTAAATATACGTAAACTAATGCAGCTATAAAACCGAACGAACTGTAGTAAAGTGTAAGGTTAAATGATTGACCAATTGAAAAGTTTATTTTCGTACAGATAAATCGAATGAATAAGTAACCAAAGCTAAAAATCAAACCAATATGTAAGCCCGATATAGCCAGTAAGTGACTTAACCCAAGTGATTGCATTAATTGTTTATCTGTATAGCTCATTAACGATTTATCACCACTGAGTAATGCATAATAGAGCCACTGCAATCTTGTATTTGTATAGGTATTTTTAATGAATTTTTGATAATCTAGCACGATGCTTTGTTTATCGCTGTGTATTATATTAAGCTCTTTATTGAGCACTTTGCCTTTAAATAATATTCTATTTATAAATGCATAACGTTCATTATCAAACACATTAAAATTTTTATTACTGCGAAAATATTTTAAATGGATTAATGCAGAGAATTTATCGCCGACTGTAAAAGGCTGTGCAGAATTAACACTGAGCATTGCTTTGGGTGCTCTAAAATTCGAAAAACTACTCCCGTCTAATGCCACTATTTTGGCTTTGATATACTGAGGTTTTTTATCAGAAATAACCTCTTCAACAACTAATGTAGAATCAAGTGCATACTTTTCGTTCGGTTTTGGTATTTCAAAACTATAAAAAAGGTAAAAATGCATACCAACAAAGCAAATTGCACAAATAAAGCCTAACAATACGTTTAAAAACGGCTTAAAATAAGCGCTCACTATTACAATGAAAATTGTGAAGACTGTAAATTCGAGAGTTTGATAATAAAACACGGTTGCTACACAGCCAATTACAAACCCAAGACTTATCCACACTGATGTAAATGGTTGCTTTAAATGGCTAAAAAAACGATCCAAAGATTTTTACCTGATCCAAATAAAATTAGACATCATAAATCACTAAAAATATTTGGACGACTTTTACAAGACGCAAATCTTTGGCATTTAAATAGACGTTCAGCTCGAGGAGCCTTCGCGGTCGGGTTATTTTTTGCTTTCATCCCTGTTCCTTTTCAAATGGTTTTAGCCGCAGCAGGTGCTATATTATTTAGGGTTAATTTACCCATATCAGTTGCTTTAGTATGGCTTACGAATCCATTAACCATGCCACCTATCTTTTATGGCTCATACTTAGTGGGTACGTTAATACTTAATCAGCCAGAACAACACTTTGTATTTGAAGCAAGTTGGTCTTGGTTTTTAGAAAGTATAGAAACAATTGGTCCTGCATTTTTATTAGGTTCATTAGTATGTGCTTCTATTGCATCAATTATAGGATACTTTGGTATCGATATTATTTGGCGCCGCTCTGTGAAAAAAGCATGGTTATCACGAAATAATTAGTGGCGTTAAAGCTAAATAATCGCTGCAATCCTAATCTAATAAAATATTATAGACGAAAAAAAACCAACTTTATCAAGTTGGTTTTTTTATAATCAATAAACTTTAAAAGCGAAATACACGCCTTAAGCCAACCAGTGGTAATAACAATAATGTATACCAAGGGAAGCTAGCAGAGTTACGCTCATAAACTTCAGCTTCTACTGGAGCACAGCTTTCTACTTCACCATTTGCAATTGGCGTTAGTTTAACTGCTATTGCAATACTCTCATATTCAATTTCACCATTAATATCAGTTACTACACCGCCTAATGAATCTAGCTTTTCAACTGTTTTAGTCGCAGTACCAAATATTTCATTATTTTCGTTGATAGCAGTCGCTTCAACCATAGTATAAGCGTAATCAGTTTCACCGTCGGTGTCATAACAAGGCAGTAAATCGTTTAGATTAGTGATTTTGTCTTCACCAATTTTGTAAATAAAGGCTTCTTTTAGTCGCGAGCTATCAGAAACACCCACTTCCCCTTCACCTACAATATAACCTTGGTTGTTTATATCGTTACCGTAAGAACTTGAGCTTGAAAAGTAATCAGTAGGGAAAACCGTACTACCCGTTGCTATATCATGGTAAAAGAATTTATTACGAAGAGTGCCTTCAATACGCTTAGTCGCATAACCTGTAATCACATCGTTATCATTAATAGCAATTGATTTACCAGACTGCCAGTCATCTTCTTGATTAATAAAATCAACAACCGCACCGTCTTTAAAATAAACTGGCATTGTAAGAATTGTATCGTCATTTTTGTAATAACGTGTATTCGATGAACCTACAATTGTCTCGTTGCTGTTCACTGCTAAAGCAGTACTTGTAAATGCGTCATCTTCCGCTTCACCTTCGTCAGGTGTCAGTGCCATACCAAGCTCTTCAACAGATGTGATATTAAGTGATTCATCAAGTTCCCATTTAACAGCGCGCTTATTAAATAAGCCTCGTGAAATATTTGAATTTAACAAATTGATACATACTGACGTTGGTTCGTCTTCATTATCACAGTTATCATCAATATTATCTTGTCTGTCATCTGGAATGCTTGTAGACATATTACCTACAACGGTATAACCACTGTTAGTTTTAATAATATCGTTGGCACGACTTGTACCGCCGTATTCATTAAACTCAGGCTCTAACTCAACACTTACACTGCCATCAGCGCTTATTACAATTCCACGCTCTATAAATTCATGAGTAAACCATGTTTCTGCATCATCTTCACCATCAGGTGTAAAAGATACTTTATCGTATGGAGCGCTTCCCCAACCGACTGTAACACCATCTTCAGTTACAGCATTAAAAAGGTTAGTAGTTGAACGTGTTAGTCCGTCATAATCAACAGATACAATATCAAATAATGGTTGCTCAGTTATTTGTGTATCATTATATTTTATGCCTACTAATGAGCTTAATTTTTGATATTCAAAATTTGTAGAAATTGAAGATAAAAAACTAACCATGAAAGTGTGTGCATCAGCATTAGTAAGTACTGCATCATTATTTTCAATGTCATCAAGTGTGAAGGTAATCTCTTTATCACTTAATTCAAATGCTGCCTCTGTATTGTCATAGCTATTTTCAATAAGGTTTTCAGTAAAATCTATATAGCTTGTATCAATAGGTAAATTGTATAAACCATTTGCGAAACCAATAATATGCCCGCTTTCGCTTACATCTGTTACATAAGAATATTTAGCGTCTTCAAGAGTCCCTAATTCACTTAACTGGTACGTCGCACTTGTTGCTGAAGTGCTTAATGTCGCTAAAATACTGGCAGCGAGTAATTTATATTTCATTTTAGTCCTTACTACTGATTCTGTAATTCTTCAAGTTCTTCCCAGCGCTCAAGGGCAGCTTCAAGGTCAGACTCAAGTTGTGCTAAATGGTTCAATGCTTTAGTTGTTACATCACTCTCTTGTTTAAAAAAGTTTGCGTCACTCACTACAGCTTGTTGAGCTTCAATTTCAGCTTCTAGTTTTTCCATTTTATTCGGTAGTTGCTCTAATTCAAGTTTTAATTTGTAAGAGAGTTTATTTGTCTTAGCTGCTGGTTTTGCAGCTGGAGCGGCTACTTTTTCAACTTTTTTTACTGGTTGTTGCTGAATTTTTTTTTCTTGTTCAGCTAAGTAACCTACATAAGCTTCATAGTCGCTATAACCACCGACGATATCTGTTACTTTACCATTGCCTTCAAATGCCCATACACTAGAACATGTATTATCAATAAATTCTCGGTCATGACTTACAATCAGCACTGTACCTTGATATTGATTAATAATGTCCTCTAGTAACTCTAACGTTTCAATGTCCAAGTCATTCGTTGGCTCATCGAGAACAAGTATATTAGATGGTTTTAAAAACAGTTTAGCTAATAGCAGTCTATTTTTTTCACCACCAGAGAGTGCTTTAACCGGGGTTCGAGCGCGAGCTGGAGGGAATAGAAAGTCTTGCAGGTAACCTAAAACATGACGTGAACGACCGCCCATCATCACTTCTTGTTTACCTTCGGCAACGTTATCTTGAACAGTTGCTTCTTCGTCAAGTTTTTCACGGTATTGGTCAAAGTAAGCAAACTCTAAATTAACACCTTGCTTAGTAATACCATTATCAGGTTCTAAATCACCAAACATTAGTTTTAATAGTGTTGTTTTACCAATACCATTTGGGCCTACTAAGCCGATTCTGTCGCCACGCATTACAAGTGTCGAAAAATCATCAGCAATAACTTTATCTTTAAATGCATGGCAAAGGTTCTTAGCTTCAAATACCAACTTACCTGAGCGATCAGCTGTTTCAATATTAAAGTCAGTTTTACCAACTTGATCAACACGTTGCTTGCGCTCATTACGTAGCTGTTTTAGCTCTCGAACACGCCCTTCGTTACGCGTTCTTCGCGCTTTAACACCCTGGCGAATCCACGTTTCTTCTTCAGCTAAACGCTTATCAAACAATGCATTTTGCGCTTCTTCTACTTTTAAATCATGCGCTTTTTGCTCTAGATAAGTCGCGTAATCACCTGGGTACGAAATAAGTTTACCGCGATCTAAATCTAAAATACGCGTAGCGACAGCGCGAATAAACGCACGGTCATGCGATATAAATACAATGCCGCCTTTAAATTCTTTTAAAAACTGTTCAAGCCACATTACACTTGCCATATCTAAATGGTTTGTTGGCTCATCTAGTAATAATAAGTCAGGCTCACTTACAAGTGCACGCGCAAGTGCTACTTTACGCAGCCAGCCACCAGAAAGTGACTCAAGTTTAGCCTCTGATGTTAATTCTAATTGTGTCAAAACTAATTGAATTCGGCTATCAAAGCGCCAACCATCAGCGGCTTCAAGTTGGTTTGATAAACGTTCAAGTTTATTTAATAACTTATCAGTACATTGTGTTTGCAGTTCGTTGCTAACATGATGAAAATCAATGAGTAGGTTAGCAATTTCCGGCATACCCTGCGCAACGTAATCAAATACAGTGCCATTTGCGCCTTTTGGTGGATCTTGCTCTAAACGAGAAATCCGAATGCCACCAAGCTGATTTATTTCACCGTCATCTAAAACAACTTGTCCATCGAGTACTTTTAATAACGTTGACTTACCCGCGCCATTTCGACCAACTACACACACTCTTTCGCCACTTTCTATAACGGCGTCTGCTTTGTTAAGCAAAGCATGTGTACCAAAAGCAAGTTGTGCTTTTAAAATTCTTATTAAATCCATAGTTCTTATTTGCTCTTATTCTGCTTGTGCTAAAAATTCGCGCACAGAGTGTAAAGTAAAAGGCCAATATAATTTCTCGCCTTTTTCACTTTTTAATACAGGAATAGTAATTTGATACTCAGCAATAAGCTGCTCATCAGTCATAATATCGATTTGTAATAACTCACTGTTGTCATTTAGTACATCAGTGATAAGTTGCTCAGCCTGTTCGCACAAGTGGCAACCATCAGTATGATATAAAATCCATTTAGCCATGCGTAATTAGCCAGCTATTATGGATTTTTTTATTACGTTTGAAGTCTGGTGATAGCGTTTTATCTGAGATATTAACGGCTTTTAAACCTAAACCAATCAGGCCAACTTCATCCATTACAAAACCACGTTTGTTATTAGAGAAAATCAAAGTACCTGATGGACTTAAGATCTTTTTAACCCACGTTAATAATTTAATGTGATCACTTTGCACATCAAACGCGTCTTTCATACGTTTTGAGTTTGAGAACGTTGGAGGGTCTAAAAATATCAAATCATATTGTGCTGTCGCATGCTCTAACCACTTTAAACAATCTGCTTGTTCAAAACGGTAACGTGTATTACTGATATTGTTTAAATCGAAGTTATCTTGCCCCCATTTTAAATAGGTTTTAGATAAATCAACTGTTGTAATTGCTTTAGCGCCACCAAGTGCAGCATGCACAGAGGCAGTACCTGTGTATGCAAACAAGTTTAAAAAGCGCTTATCTTTCGCATTTTCTTGAATATAACGACGCATTAAACGGTGATCTAAAAACAAACCTGTGTCTAAGTAGTCAAATAAATTAACTTTAAACTTAGCACCAAACTCTTCAACTACCATAGTTCGGTTTTGTTTAGACATGGCCGTATACTGGTCTTCGCCCTTTTGCTTTTTACGCACTTTTACAGCAATATTTTCAGGTGAGATATCAAGTTGTTGCGAAGTTAATGTTATTACGTCTTGTAGGCGTTTTTCTGATGTTTTTTCATCAATTTCTTTGGGCGCTGCATATTCAAAAATAACCGCAGAATCACCGTAAATATCTACAGCAACATTGTACTCAGGGATATCCGCTTCATAAACACGATAAGCATCTACTTTATTTTGTTTAAGCCAGTTTTTTAAGCCTTGCTTATTCTTTTTCAATCTATTTGCGAATGACGTAGAACCTTCAAAATTAAGCGCTTTTTTATCATCGGTGGTCAAACTTACTTGCTTATCATCTAATTGATATAAGTTAAGTTCAACATCAAGTGGGCCATTTTTAAACTTATAACGCTTAAGGCGCACAAGTTTTAAAAGTTTAAATAAGCTCTCGTCCATACCTAGTAAGGCAAGTTTCCAATGATTAAAGTGCTTTTTAAAGCCAACACCTAAATTACGGTGTAAATCAACAAGCTCAGCCATAGAACCAATACGCTCACCGTAAGGTAAGTTTGAAATTACAACCCCCGGTAATTTTGCAACAGCAGTAAGTTTAGTGGCATCACTTTGCTTAAACTTAATAACATCGTCAAGCTCAGCACGTTTGGCATTATCAATCGCTTTATTTAAAACTTGCTCATCGTAATCGTGGCCAATTAACCACAATTTAGGATCGGTAATGTTAGCAAGTAACTCTTCTTTAAGTTCTTTAAACTTAGCGGCTCTAAAACTGGGTAAACGCTCAAAAGCAAAGCCTTCACGAAATAATCCCGGCGCCTCGTTTCGCGCCATGCCAGCCGCTTCGATTAAAATAGTACCTGCACCACAACATGGATCGAATAAAGGTTGTTTTACATTATCAAGCCAACCACTTCGTTTAATTAATGCAGCAGCTAAATGTTCTTTAATTGGTGCTTTACCTTGACCTTGACGGTAACCACGTTCAGACAAACGAGGGCCCGAATAATCAATATACATAGAAACGCCGTAACGATTTAATCGTGCAACAACACGCACATTTGCATCTTGCTTATCAACGTTAGGACGCTGCTCGTATAAATCATTAAAGTAGTCAACAATCGCATCTTTTATTACAAGACCCGAAAATTGTGTGTTTTTTAATGAGTCATTGGTACCGTTGAAGTCGACAGCGAATGTTTGAGTTGGTCCAAACCACTCTTGCCAAGGTTGCGAGCGAGCAAAATTATACAGGCTATTCTTGTCATCTACGCCTTCTTTTTCTTCAATAAGCATAAGCACACGCGTTGCAAAACGACTTGATAAACAAACCTTTTGCGCCAGTAATGAGTCAGCCTCAAAACGAACAGAACCAACAGTTTGCTTAGACACAGTTGCGCCAAGTTCTGTTAGTTCATCAACCAATAAATTTTCGATTCCGATAGAAGTAAGTGCGATAAATTGCAAAGTAATAACCCTTAATAGCTAATTGCGCAGGATTATAACATAGGTTGGGCGACAAACACGCCATAAAGACACGCTTAAAAACTTAAATTTGGTTAGGCGGTTTGACTTTGATATTGCTGATTTAGGATGGGGTGAACTCGATTATTCAAAATACGGATTACTTCAAATTGTGCTAAAGATAAATTTTCGTCTAATTTAAAGGTTTCGCTTAAATTTAAGCAAATAGATGCATCAGGGCAATGCTCTACAATTAAAAAATCGCCAGTCTGCGCTTTAGATATTAATTTAACTATTGCTTCTACACTAGGCTCTGTTCCAGTGTACTCTTCAAAAAACCAGCTTTTTGATAAAACGGGTTTTAAGTGATACTTAACAGCGGTTGCATTTAGCGATATTTGACAAATTTGAGCAGCAGACCACAATTCAAACCCATCTAAATAGTTATAAACTTGTTCATAAAATGCAGCATCTTCGAGACTAAAACGTGGATTTTTAAAAACAGAATCGGTGAGTTGTCTTAACTTATAGGGCGTACATAATTGCATGTCGTCATTTAAATCAAGTAACAAACGATTTTTATTAGGACAAGTAATCCACTGCCATTGCTTTGATGCTTGTAACATTTACTCCTCCTTGGGTATGTTGAATAATTATTGCTCACAGTATAACCGCTTTTGACCACTTTTAAAATGCTTGCTTAGAACATTTATCGAACGATCAAAAGCTTAGATAACTGATCCTTATAAGCCGTTGACGATCGACTTTACCAATTGTGGACCTTTGTAGATGAACCCAGTATAAACCTGGACTAAATTTGCGCCTGCATCGAACTTTTCTTTTGCAGATTGCGCATCATCTATTCCGCCTACTCCGATGATTGGTAACTTACCTTGTGTTAAGCGTTTCAATTCACTCACCACCTCTGTAGAACGCATTCTAACTGGGTGACCTGATAAGCCGCCGGCTTCTTCTGCATATAGCTGGCCCATAACTGCAGCTCGCTCAAGCGTGGTGTTGGTGGCAATTACACCATCGATTTTATTATTTAAAAGTGACTCACTTACTTGCTCTATTTGAATTTGATCTAGATCCGGTGCAATTTTTACAAGCATAGGCACTTGTTTATTGTGCTTTGCAACTAAATCTAACTGTTCGTTTTTAAGACTTTGCAGTAAATCATCAAGTGCAGCGCCATATTGCAAATCACGCAAGCCAGGTGTATTTGGTGATGAAATATTTACCGTAATATATGAGGCATGTTCAAATACTTTACGCATACAATGAATATAGTCATCTTTACCTTGTTCATTTGGCGTATCTTTATTTTTACCAATATTAATACCGAGTATGCCGCTGTATTTTGCTGCTTTTACATTTGCAACTAAGTTATCAACGCCTTTATTATTAAAACCCATACGGTTAATAATAGCGTTTGATTCTGGCAACCTAAAAATACGAGGTTTATCATTACCAGCTTGAGCACGCGGCGTAATAGTGCCAACTTCAATAAAACCAAAGCCCATTTGGCTGAATGCATCAATACATTCCGCATTTTTATCAAGGCCAGCTGCTAGCCCTACAGGGTTTTTAAATTTCAGACCCAAAAAATCGACTGGCTTATCAGAAATATTTTGCGACCAAGCTAAATTTAAAGGTGTATTGGTAAAACGACGAAGATTATTAAGTGCAAACTCATGCGCCCACTCCGCATCACGGGTAAACATAAAACGGCGAGCTAAATCATAAAACATCAATATAATCCTCTTTTTAAATTTTAGACAAAAAAATACCTCAGACAAGGCTGAGGTATTGTATAACAATTTTAACAATCAGTTATTTATTTACTAAACAATTAACTGATTAAAGCTAAATTATTTTCCTGACGTATCACAATTGTGGCTTAACAACATAAGTTCACGAAGTGCAACCGAGAACTTAGCAAAGTCGTGGCTTTGTGATGTTTTAAACTCAGCCAGCATTTGTTTCCAGCGTTGAAGTAATAAATCTTGGCTATCCATCCACTCGTCTATTTGACTATCAACATCGCTCTCATCACCTTCAAAGCTATTTAATACAACTTCAGATAACGTACGTTGCTGCCAATCAAGCTCTTCTCGATAAGACGAGCGAGCAAGTGCTTGCCAATGATTTGCTACTGGTTGCTTAGTTATTTGCTCTAAGAACCAATGCAGACCCATTCTTGCACCTAGTTTAAAGTAAGTATTGGACACCATCGAAATACTCTTACCTGAACTATTCGCAACTTCTGCTAAATCCATCACAGAGAATAAGCTTGATAAAGAAACAATACGATTAGCTATATCTGTTGGAACGCCCGCGTCAATTAACTTATTGGCCTCAATTACAATACGATCATTTTCTTTTTCAATCATATACGTATTTAAGTTATCGCTTAAATCTTTAAAGGTTGGCGCAAAGAATTCAATTCCTTGTTCAATCGTTTGTGACTTATTACGATGACGTAAGAACCAACGCGTTGCTCGGCGCACAGTACGACGAAGTTGGTAAAGCATTTCAGTTTGAACTGCTGCTGGTATTTTATTATCAAGTGCACTAATAGAAGACCATGTTTCACGCATTTCAAATATTTCGCTAGCAATTGAGTAACACATTGCTATCTCAGCTTCATTAGCACCAGTTTCTTCATGCATACGTACCATGAAGTTTAAACCCATATCGTTAACGATACTGTTAGCAAGTTTAGTTGCAATAATTTCTTTACGAAGTGGGTGGTTGTTCATCGCATCGTTAAACTTCTCACGTAGAGGACGTGGGAATGACTTAACAAGCAATTGGCGATAGTAAGGGTTTTCAGTAATTTCATCACTTACTAAAGACTCTTTTAATACCATTTTTGCGTAAGACACTAGCACTGAAAGCTCAGGACGAGTTAAGTCTTTACCTGCAGCGGCGCGTTCTGCCAATTCTTCATCACTTGGAATAAATTCGATAGCACGGTTTAACTTGCCTTCTTTTTCAAGCGCATGAATAAAGCGAATCTTTTCTTTGAGCGTTGAAGTTCCTTTAGACTGCGTAATTGAAATAGTATGTGTTTGACGGTAACAGTCTTTTAATACTAATTCAGAAACTTCATCTGTCATTGAGTAAAGTAGCTCATCACGTTGTTTACGTGTTAGGTCACCTTCAGCTACTAGGCCATTAAGTAAAATCTTTATATTTACTTCGTTATCTGAACACGCAACACCACCAACATTATCAATAAAGTCCGTGTTTACGCGCCCGCCTTTAGCTGCAAATTCAATTCTGCCAAGTTGAGTAGTACCTAAGTTACCCCCCTCACCTAAAATTTTAGCGCCTAAATCTCTACCATTAATACGTAACGCATCGTTTGCACGATCCCCTACATCTGCATCAGTTTCTTTAGAGTTTTTGATATACGTTCCGATACCGCCATTCCACAGTAAATCAAACTCCATCATTAACGATGCTTTTATTAATTCGTTTGGCGTCATACTCGCTTTTTTAGTGCCCAACATTTTTTTCATTTCTGGGCTAAGCGTAATTGATTTAGCTGCACGAGAGAAAACACCACCACCGGCAGAAATTAACTCTTTGTTATAATCATCCCACGATGAACGCGGCATATTGAATAAACGTTCGCGCTCAGGGTAAGAAGTAGCAGCATCTGGGTTTGGATCAACAAAAATGTGCATATGGTTAAAGGCTACTTGTAAGCGAATATGCTTAGATAACAACATACCATTACCAAATACATCACCAGCCATATCGCCTATAGCTACCACTGTAAAGTCAGTCGTTTGACAATCGATATCCATTTCACGGAAATGTCGTTTAACTGACTCCCATGCGCCTTTAGCTGTAATACCCATTTTCTTATGATCGTAACCAACCGAGCCACCTGATGCGAATGCATCGCCTAGCCAGAAATTGTATTCATTAGCTATGCCGTTTGCGATATCAGAGAACGTAGCTGTACCTTTGTCGGCTGCAACCACCAGGTATGCATCATCTTCATCGTGGCGAACAACATCTCGAGCTGGCACTACTTCACCGCGCTCTATGTTATCTGTAATATCTAGAAGACCACGGATAAAAATTTTGTAACACTCTTGGCCTTCTTTTATAAACGCTTCGCGCTCACTAGGTAATTGTTTACATACAAAACCACCTTTAGAGCCAACAGGTACAATTACTGTATTTTTAACTTGTTGCGCTTTAACTAAGCCAAGTACTTCAGTACGGAAGTCTTCACGACGGTCAGACCAACGCAGACCACCACGCGCTACTTTACCGTAACGTAAATGCACACCTTCAACGCGCGGAGAATAAACAAAAATTTCAAACGCAGGAAGTGGAAGTGGTACATCAGGAATTAAACTAGGCTGTATTTTAAACGAAACATAAGATTTAAACTGACCTGCATCATCTTTTTGGAAATAGTTGGTACGTAGCGTCGCAACAATCATATCTACGTATAAACGTATAATGCGGTCATCATCAAGGTTTGCTACATTTTCAAGTTCTAAGTAAATTTGCGTACTTAACTTTTCAAGTGTTTTAGCACTTGCTGGGCTCTTAACTGAGAACTTTTTAGCAAATAAATTAACAATTTGCGCTGCAATGTTTGGATAATTTGCAAATGTGCTTTCAATGTAACTTTGTGAGAACGTTACACCAATTTGACGCATGTACTTAGCGTAAGCACGTAAAATAGAGGCTTCGCGGCCAGTTAGGCCACCCATTAACACTAAACGGTTAAAACCATCATTTTCAAGGCGGTTGCCCCACACATTTGTTAATGCAGCGCGAAAACGTGCTGAAATTTTATCAAAGTCTGCCATCCCTTTGCTGTCAATAAGCATAGAGAAGTCCATGATCCAGTTTATACGACCATCGCTAGTTTTAACTGAATATGGTGTTTCACCAACAACGCGCAGACCAAAGTTTTCAAGCATTGGCATAACATCAGATAAGTGAATTGGCTCATCTTTATGGAATAAGCTTAATCGTACAATATTACTGTTTGCTTCTTCTTGAGGACGGTAAAACAGCATTTCTAGCTTGTTTTCATCGCTAAGTAGTTCTAACTTTTCAATATCAACAACCGCAGCACTTGGAAGCACTTCGTCTTTGTATGAGCGTGCAAACGCATTACAGTATTTACGATTTAAATCGTTACCACGTGCTTCACCCGCAGACTCTAAAAGTGCAGATTGAAGTTTATCTTCCCACGTACGTGCAGCTTCTACTAAATTGTTTTCGATGTCTTTCACGTTATATTCGATCTTGTTGTCGGTCACACGAACGGTGTAATGAGTACGCGCCAGTGTTGACTCAGAGAAATAAGTAGTAAATTCGACTTTATCGTCAGAATTAAATGCATTAGCTAATATATCTTGCGTTTCACGACGAAGAGCCGTGTTATAACGCTCGCGAGGTACATAAACCATGCAAGATAAAAAGCGACCATACGCATCTTTACGTACAAACAAGCGGCACATATCGCGCTCTTGTACTTGTAACACACCCATAGCAACTTCAAGTAGCTCACCTTCGCGCGCTTGAACTAGCTCATCACGTGGGTAGGTTTCTAAAATATTTAAAACAGCTTTGTAAGCGTGAGTACCTTTAGCAAAATCACACATTTCCATAATGCGATTAATTTTACTTTTTAACACAGGTACATCAGTAGCACTGTTATTGTAAAAGCTTGATGAGAATAAACCGATAAAGCGGTCTTCACCAATTACATTGCCTTCATCGTCAAAACGCTTAATGCCTACATAATCGATGTAAGCTGGACGATGAACACGAGAAACAGAGTTAGTTTTTGTTAAAATCAGTAGGTTGCTGCTACGAGCTTCTTGACGTGCAACTTCAGGTAATTCTGATAATAAGCGAGTGTGTTCTTCAGTCGAGTTTTTCATCAAGCCTAGGCTTGTATCCATTTTACCTTTTAGTTGGTAATCACCTTGAACTGGGCTTAACTCATATTCACGGTAACCCATTAGGGTAAAATTATCTTTAGCTAACCAATCTAAAAACTCAGTTGTTTCTGAAACTTCATCTTTACTTTTATTATGATGACGTTTAGGTAACTCTTTAGTCACTGCAATCAATTTTTTACGGATTGGTTGCCAATCATCAACAGCAACAGATACATCAACAAGCACAGACTCTAATTCTTTTTTGAAAGACTCAATCACAGAAGAATCTGTCTGACGGTCGATTTCAATAAAGAACACTGTTTTAGTAGATGAAGATTCTTGCTCTGCTTTTAAATTTGATAATCCAGAAATTTTAGCGTTTGTATCGCGCTTAATTTTTAATGGGCAGTGAAGTAATAAGTGAGAGGCGATATTTTCACGAGTCATGGCCATACGAACAGAATCAACTAAAAACGGCATGTCTTTAGTAATAATTTCTACAATTGTATGCGATGACTGCCAGCCATCTTTTGCCACTTCAGGATTGAAAACGCGGATAACAGCGTCGTCGGTAGTATTTTTTTCTAGCGAGTTCCAAAGGCTTAATGCTGCGCCATATAGGTCACTATCGTTGCGATTTGCCAAATCCTCTTTAGACATGTTGCTGTACAAGGCTTTGGCGAATTTCTCAACGAGTAACACATTATCAGCGCGAACTTTTTTCTGGATCAGCTTACAGACATTATCTAGGATAACCGAGGCTTGGCCTTCATTTCGTGTCATTGTATGTTCCTTAATCTATTACTGCTCAGGAGCAGAAATTTGTACAGCTATTCATTAGCGTGGAGTCAATCAAATTCTAACCCTTTTGCAGCTAATAAACAGCCTTTTCGATGAAAACATTTTAAGCATTTCAGTTATTTGGTCATCTATTCACAAATTGTAGATATAAATGGCCTTTACAGGCCATTTAGGAGCAAAATTATTCACATTATTTTTTCTGGTCAGTCCAGAGAAGGCTACCAATCGCCGGTAATAACAACACTGCACCCAACATATTTACTAAAAACATGAAGGTTAGCAATATACCCATATCAACTTGGAATTTAAGATCTGAGAATATCCACGTACTCACACCAATAGCTAATGTAATCCCCGTAAACAATACAGCACTACCACGCTCAACAAGTGCATTACGATAAGCAATACTCAGTGGTACGTTTTGCTTAAGCTGCCCCATCATCGACGACAGTATATAAATGCCGTAATCGACCCCAATACCAACACCTAGCGCAATTACAGGTAGTGTAGACACCGTTAAGCCTATTTCTAGTTGAACCATAAGCGCTTGTGCAAGTGTTGATACAATATAAAGCGGCAATACTACGGCTATTGTTGCTTTTACGCTTCTAAAGCTCATTAGGCATAAAATAATAACGGCACCATAAACGTAAAGCATCATTGGTATTTGCGCCTCTGCAACTGACTCATTAGTCGCTGCCATTACACCAACAGGCCCAGACGCTAATTTAAATGCTAATTCATCAGTGCCCTCTTCTTTAGCAAATTGCTTAACACTTTTAATCACAGTATCGATAGTTTGTGCTTTGTGATCATCTAAAAATATTATCACAGGCATAACGGAGCAGTTACCGTTAAGTAAACCTGTACTTGTTTCAACTCGAGATGTTGATTGTACTAAGCTCGCTGAATTTCGTGGCAAACTCTGCCATTTCAGATTGCCTTCGTTGTACCCTGCGTTAACCGATTGAGCTACAGAGCTCAAACTAACAGCAGACTGCACACCGGTCACATTTTCTACTTTATATTGAAAACGGCTTATGCGCTCCATAACATCATGTTCAGTACATGCTGCAGGATATGCCTCTACTATTACTTTTAAGATATCTGACGAAATAGTGTACTTGTCTGATATTAAAAATGTATCTTGGTTATAACGCGCATCTTGATGCAGAGACGGTGCGCCTGCGTGTAAGTCGCCTATACGCATTTTATCTGCTTGCCAGTAACCTAGAGCAAATAAAACAAGGGTAAAACCAATAATCATTTTAGCTACTTTAGGGTCTGTTGCTTTTACAAGTAAGTCGCGGATTTTATCAAGCATGTTAGGCTTTGTAGCGTCACCAGATTGAATATGTACACTGTTTTCAAAATTCATGTACGAAGCCCAGACCGGCAATAATATTAAATTAGTAAATATAATGACGGCTACACCTAAACTCGCTGTAATAGCAAGTTCACGGATAATACCAATATCAATGGTAAGTAATGTTAAAAAGCCAACGGTGTCTGAAAGTAGTGCAATACCACCGGGTATTAATAGAGCCCTAAAACTTGACTGACAACAGATACGGGTACTTTTTCCTTCACCTACTTTTTTACCAATCGCATTGATCATCTGCACACCATGACTTACACCAATAGCAAATACTAAAAACGGCACCAAAATAGACATCGGATCAAGACCAAATCCTAAACTTGAAAGCAGGCCTAATTGCCAAATAACAGCAATAATAGAACAGGCAATAGGTAAAATGGTTAACTTCAAACTGCCACAAAATAGCCAAACCATAACGAAAGTAAAGGCGATAGCAATGGCAAAAAATACGACCACACCTTTTGCACCTTCAGCTATATCGCCTGCCATTTTTGCAAAACCAATAATATGAATACTTACTTTATCTGTACTCAAAGGTTCTCTTAAATCACTTTCTAGCTTTTGTGCAAAAGCTAATGTGTCTAACTTTTGTTGTGTTTGTGGATCTGTTTCTAAAAGCTGGGCCGTTACCATTGCACACGAGTAATCGCTGGCAATCATACGTCCTACCACTTTTGCTTTTTCGATGTTTTCTTTTACAACACCTAAACCACGCGTATCCGCTTTAAAGTTAGCAGGAATAATTGGACCGCCTGCAAAGCCATCCTCGACTACTTCAACAAAACGAGCACTTGGTGAAAATATAGAGTTAACTAATGGACGATTTACGCCAGGAATAAAATAAAGCTGATCGTGAACCGCTTTTAATTGAGTGAAAAACTCTGGATTAAATATATTGCCGCTGTCATCACACACTGAAATTAAAATACTATTTGCACCACCAAATTGTTTTTCGTGCTTGGTGTATACTTTCATATAGTCGTGATTTAACGGAATGTTTTTATTAAACGATGCATCTAATTGAATTTGAGTTGCTTTGAATACGAGTAAACAGGTTATAAGCGCAAAACTTATAAGCATAATTAAGCGATGTCTAAAAATCGCCTTTTCTATAAAATCGAGTAACTTATGCATTAAGGGGTTAACTCCTTCACTTTAATGCCATCTTCTGTCGCCATGATTAGTTTGTTATTTAAAATCACGCCATCCAAAATTGCTTTACCATCGGCTAACTGCTCATGGGTAAGTAATCCATCTTGAATGTGAAAAATAACACCACTATTGGCGAGCATGAGCCATTGCTTATCATTGTAATTAATGATGTTGTTAATTGTCGCTGTTTTAATATTTTCAAAATGTAGCCACTCTTGCTCATTATTTTTCTTTGCAAACACGTTACCGCGAAGCCCTGCTACAATTTCTTGCGTACTATCTGATGCAACTGCAAAGAATGAACCTGGGTAAATCTCCTCAATCCTTTGCCAAGTTTGACCATCATCAATGCTTCTGGCCATTAAACCCATCTCACCAACGAGCATTAATCCGTTATCTGTTTTTTCGATTCGATTAAAGTGCGGTAAAATTGAAGCTGTTTCTGCTTCGTACCCTTCGGGATCATTTTCTTTTAAATCGTTTAAGTAATCTCTGTCATCACTAAACAGTAACGAATCTAAAAAGCGCTTTTGCCAATGTTTACCACCGTCGGTGGTTTGATAAAACATGCCATAGGCCCCCACTGCAAAACCTTTTAAATCATCTTCAAATAGGATATCAAGGCAGGGTTTATCTAGTTCTGGTTTAACTTGTTGTAACTGCCAATTAATACCACCATCGGTAGTATTGATAATGGTGGCATCGTGTCCACATGCCCAGCCATTATTTTCATCGCTAAAGTCAACAGCTGTTAATAGCACTTGAGTTGGTACAAGTTCAGCTTGTTGCCATTTATTACCAGTGTCACTTTTAATAACGGTACCATGCTTGCCTACTGCAATTAGCCCGTTACCTGTGTTTGTTATATCAGTAAGTAGGGTTTTATCTGCTTTAATTGCACTGATTGCACTGATTGCACTGATTGCACTGATTGCATTTTCAGGGACATCCTGAGCAACACTCGCACCACTTATGATCAGGCTGGCATATACTAAATACTTCATAAATTTTAATCGCCTTGAACGAGAGAATTGTTTGTCTTTATATACTGAGGAAAGCGTTGCGCGATTTGGTATAAGACAAACGCGATGTGAAAGGAAAAGGCACTTAACATGCGTTAAGTGCCTAACTTCTAACTATCTACCTGCGCGACGTAATGCGCTTGACGTAAACTCGTTATCGTTAAACGATTGTGAAAAATCGTACATTTTTTCTTGGTTATCTAAACCAATTGCTAAATAACGACGAGAATTCAAATCATGGTAAACCTCAAGCGTACTCCATTGTGTAGGTACCTCGTAGTAGTTAAGGCCATAAGCCATTGCTACACGATAAAGCTGGTCGCGGTTATCATAAATATCCGTAACCTGTACTTGCCAGCTATCTTCGTCAATGTAAAACACACGTTTTTTATAGATATGGCGTGTATCATCTTTTAAGTTAGCTTCAACAACCCAAACACGGTGTTTTTCGTAACGTGTATGCTCTGGGTTTATGTGGCCAGGCATTAAAATGTCATCGTATTCTAACTTATCACTATGAAGCTTATAGCTGTTATAAGGAATGTATAACTCTTGCTTACCTTTCAACGTCCAGTTGTAACGATTAGGTGAGCCATTGAACATGTCAAAATCATCAGTAGTACGTAAGCTATCCGCTGCTGTTCCTGGTGCATCATATGCAACATTAGGTGCACGACGAACGCGGCGTTGTCCCGAATTGTAAGTCCATGCTTGGCGTGGCGTTAATATTTGGTCCATCGTTTCATGAACAAGCAGTGCTGTACCTGCTAAGCGTGCAGGCTCTGTAACACTTTGTTTAAACTTAAACAAAATGTTTGAGTCTTGCAGCTCTGCGGGTGTTGCACTCGGATCTGAATATTTAACCAATAACTGCTCATCAAAGCCAACATAGTTATAAGAACCCGATGCTGTTGGCGCTGCTTGACCGGCAAAACGCTCAATAGACTGTCCACGGTAACGTAACAAATGATTCCAAATAGCTTCTAAACCCGTTTTAGGAATAGGGAAAGGAATACCAATTGCCGTATTTTTGATCCCATTCCCGTCTTCAACTAGTTCAGCTGTTGGTGCAAACTTTTTAGTTGCGTCGTACACAAACTGTGGATAAGACGCAGAGCGACGTGTTTCATACACTGGCATTTTAAATGTATCTGGATATGCTTCAAATAAAGCAATTTGACCCGGACTTAAATTTGCTTTGTACTTTTCAATATTATTTTTATCAATAGTGAATAGCACTTTATCAGTTGAAAATGGGTCAAGGTGATGCATACCCGGTTCATAGCCTGCTGGAGCAGATATAATGCCATTATTCCATGCTGGAATAGAGCCATCAGCATTCGCCGCTTTTTCTGCGCCTAATGGCGTTAAGTTTTGACCTAATTGAGCTACCTCAACTGCGCTCATTTTTGCCAAAGCAGCACTGCTTGCAAATAAGCTACAAAAAGCAGTAGCAATGAGGGTAGGTTTTTTAATCATAGTAATGTTACCCCTAAATAGAATATTTTAAGTTAAAAGAAACGTAATCGCGATCTGAGAAAGTATTAATATCGCCGCCGCCCCAAAACGAGTTGTAGCTCACGTCAAGTGACCACGCATTTTGGTAGTTAAAGTTCATGGTCGCACCTAAAGATTTACGGTCTTCAATAAATAAGAACATAGGGTCTGGTGTATTACCATTTACGTCATGAGAAAATACAAAACGAGGAGAGAAATTAATACCATCGTAAAGGTCATAATAATCACCTTTAGCAATTAAGCGATATCCCCAAGAAGATGCAGTAGCAAATGATTTTTGCTCTGCACCATTTGAAAGACCAAGTTGCAATGTAGTGTAATCAGTTGTGCCAGGCCCAGTAATAACGCCACTTCGCCCAGTACCCGATACGTTTAAACGCATCTCGTCGTATTCAGGCATGTTATGAATTTTTACAGCACCCACTTCACCAACAACAGCCCAACTATCAGCCCCTAATGAAGGGCCAAATAAATGTGTTGCAGTAAACTGTAATTGTGATGTATTACGTTCAATATACCCTTGAGCAACTTGACCAGGTCCTACAACACTGATGTCGTCGCCTAAACTCATTTGTGAAATACCCGCAAAATCAGGGCGGATACCAGCAACCGCTAATTGCTCAGGCATCGCTGCATACAAAAGCTCAACATCATCAATTTGCAGAGGCTCGTCTTGACGAAAAGCAAATTCACCCGCAAAAGCTGTTTCACCAATAGTGGTGTTAAAGCTCAAACCGTATAGTTTAATATCTTCTGGGTAGTCGTTTTCAGCTTTAGAAAAGGCAGTTAAATCAGCAACATTATCAGAGGTAATTTCTGTCGTCATAATCATCGCTAAATCTTGCGCAATTGCTTCGTTTGAAAAGTTTGATACGCGACCAGAGATAAGCGGACGACGACTGTGGTAGTTCACATGGTATAACGCAATTTCAGTATCATTAAACTCAGGTAAAAACACCCCTAAACGAAGACCGTACTGACCGCCATCTTCAGGTTCTGTTTTACCATTATCCCCTTTGCCTTTTAATGCAACCTTAGTTGGGTAAGCAAGATACATTTGGGCTAGTAAAGCGCTTCCTTCAGCACTTAAAGGATCAATACCTTGAGCAGCTGCTGCTAATGCAAAATCAGATGTTAGGTTATTTAAACTATCCGTTAAAAAAGCAACATCAATATCAGGATTAGACGTAAAGCCTAACTGAACATTTTGTTGGTAACCATTTTCTGCAGCAAAGTCATTAGTAGAAAAATACGTGCCAGCTGCTGGTAGACGCGTTTCTTGCCATTGATATTGGTAGAAACCTTCAAGCGTAATATTTTCAGTAATACCAAGCGATGCCCAAAGCATACCTACAGGTATAAATGCTTCTTTAAGCTCAGCGCCTGGTGCTTTCAATCGGTCAATATCAACTGGGTTTACGTTAATACCATGAGATATAAGCGTACTTTCACCCCAGTTAACTACTTGCTGACCTAAGCGAATTGATAATGGGTTATTCCCGTCGTTTAAATCAAAATTAGCCCAAACGTATGCATCTAGTAAACGGATATCTGCACAGCTTTGCTCTTTTGTATCTTTATCGTCACACGGGTCAACACCTTCACCAGAAGTTGGGTTTGAATAAGCGCGATCGCCATCCATCAACGCAAAATCATAAAAGTACATAAAACGTGTAAACAAACCATAATTATCTTTATTTATTGAAAGGTCGTGTGTTCCCTTCAATAGTTTTGAGAATGAGTCACCACTGTCAAAATTTAAATTACCCGCATCACCATTGTTTGAGTAAGAGCCGGGTTGTGCCCATACATCTTGTGATGAGTAAATAGTGTTACTTAGTGCAGGGTTGTAACCTGTCCAGTCAAAAGCTGGATTATTACTTTTACCAATTAAGTTAAAGTCCCTGTCTTCTACACGGACGCTTTGCCCATATGAAAAGGTTGAGTCGAAGGTAATATCAAAACCCCCAGCTTCAAATGTTACAGCTTGAGTACTGGCTGCAGATAAACCTAAACTAGCGGCTGCTAAACCTATAGCGATTTTATTTTTAACAAAAAGCGATCTTCTTATCATTTTGGTTCCCCCCTGTCGCGGGTCATTTTGTGTGATCAAGTTATTGTTTTTAGTGTCATCGTAACGATAGAAGCGAATCAGTAAAATTACAAATAGTCGCATTCAATCTGTCATATATTTCTTATTCTGGTTGACGCTTACGTATTGGTAAGACGTCGTACCAGATAATTTATACACGTTATTTTACAATAGGACAAATTGAAATTAACAAAAAGACAATATTTTTATGCTTTTATAACATGAAAACAGGGAGCTAAGCCACGCGCTCAATACGAATGAATTTATTTTCGGGGGTTAATAATATTCTAAAACGCCCTCTTATACCTAGGCTGGTAATAAAAGGTCTTAAATGATTAGCAGAAAAACGTACCGTTTTCCCGCCATCTTCTACAACTTGTAAAGAGCTAAAACGGCCATGGTAGTAATCCATGCACTCGTTATAGCTCAATCTTAAGGTAAAATAATACTCAATCATTTATACGAGCGCTTTTTCAACCTTTTCATACAAATCAGCACTTAGCCCATCTAGATTAGCTAAGCGTTGTAATTGCAGTTTCATTGCTTGAGAGCGAACATCATCGTAACGTTTCCATGACATGAACGGTGTTAACATACGAGACGCATTTTGTGGATTAATTGCATTAAGTTTTATTAATAAGTCACCTAACAACGTATAACCTTGGGCGTCTGAACGATGAAATTGTGCTGTATTAAAGTGACTAAAGCTTCCTACAAGTGCACGTACACGATTCGGGTTTGAAAAATCAAAACACGGATGTTCGTAAAGTGCCTTAATATTGTCTATAGCATTATTGCCTGATTGCATAGCTTGCAGTGCAAACCACTTATCCATCACTAAAACATCATGGCGCCATTGACTATCAAAATGACTCAAAAGCTCTTCTTGTAAAGGGTGGGATGCTTTTACCACTGCGCTTAGTGCACCAAGTACATTGGTCATATTAGTAGAACTTGCGGCTTCTTTAATAAAGCTTACAGCCTCTGGCTTTTGAGTTTTAGCCAAATAATGCAAGCATATTTGTTTTAAAGCGCGCTTAGCAACGGAGCTTGCACTTATACTGCCATCATCTTCAAGAGATTCGTAACAACTAAGCAGTTCATCAGCAAGTTCGTCAGCAATTTGTTGCTCGAACTTTTCTGTTATTTCAATAATCTCATCAACAAGTATTACTTCAAATTCAGCGGCTAATGTATCAAAACTTGGCAGTTTAAACAGCTCTGCAATTAAGGCTAAATCGCCCTCTTTTGTGTTTATAAGTACACGTAGCGCATTTATAATTTCGCTGCTTAACTCGCTATTAGTCGTATCGGTAATCTGAGATTTAATCGCTTTAATAAATAGCTGCTGTTGTGCATCCCAACGTGAAAAATCACTGCGTGCAAAACGCATAATATGCAATAGTTCGGGCTCTGTTGTTTGCTGATTTAAAATACAAGGCGCAGAAAAATCTTCCAGTAAAACCGCAACGGGCTTCTCTAAAATATTATCAAAGCTAAATGTTTGAGTCGTACTTGTTACATCAAGTACATGATCTAGCTTTTTACCTTTATATTGCAGAGCTATACTTTCCCCATTCGCATCAAGTAATTCAATAGCAAATGGAATATGAAGCGGTTTATTATCTGGCTGATTATCCGGTGCTGCTTGTTCTATTGTTAATGTATACGTATTTGAACTGCTATCAAAATGTTGTATTGCATTTAAGCGCGGGGTACCCGATTGACTATACCACAGCTTAAATTGCTCTAAATTTACACCTGATGCATCGCTCATTGCACTGACAAAGTCATCACATGTTACTGCTTGCCCATCGTGGCGCTCAAAGTAAAGTGTCATCCCTTTTTGAAAATTAGTTTCACCTAGTAACGTGTGCATCATACGGATAACTTCAGCACCTTTATCGTATACTGTTACAGTATAAAAGTTATTCATTTCAATAACTTTTTCAGGACGAATTGGATGCGCCATAGGGCCTGCATCTTCGCTAAACTGATGCGTACGCATTACTTTAACAGCATCAATTCGGTTAAGTGCACGAGAACCTAAATCACTACTAAACTCTTGGTCTCTAAATACGGTTAACCCTTCTTTTAGCGATAACTGAAACCAATCTCGGCACGTTACACGATTGCCCGTCCAGTTATGAAAATATTCGTGCCCTACAATAGATTCAATCGTATGGTAGTCTTTATCTGTGGCTGTTTCTTGATTAGCTAATACGCATTTACTGTTAAAAACGTTTAGCCCTTTATTTTCCATCGCGCCCATGTTGAAAAAATCGACAGCTACAATCATATAAATATCAAGGTCATACTCTAAATTAAAGCGTTCTTCATCCCACTGCATTGCCTTTTTGAGTGAGGCAATAGCATGGGGTGTTTTAGATAAATTACCTTTATCAACAAACAATGCTAATTCTACATCTCTGCCGCTTTTAGTCGTGTACGTATCTTTTAAAACATCAAAATCGCCCGCTACAAGTGCAAATAAATAGCTCGGCTTTTTAAATGGGTCTTGCCATTTCACAAAATGACGACCATCTTGTGTTTCACCACTATCTACTTGATTACCATTAGAAAGAAGTTGTAGATACTTTTTATCGGCAATAATAGTTACATCAAACGTGGCAAGTACATCAGGGCGATCCATGTAATAGGTGATCTTTCTAAAACCCTGCGCTTCACACTGTGTACAATACGCACCGCCAGATAAATACAAACCCTCTAAAGAAGTATTCGTCTCAGGCGATATCTCGGTCACAATACTTAATTGGCAACTATCCGGTAGGTTATTAATTATTAGCTGCTCGCCAATAATTTCATAATCAGTTATATCAACCGTATCAATAGATAAAGACAGTAAGCTTAAATCAATACCATCAAGCACTAAAGGTGCTTTTTTATCACCAACACGAGTAAGCGTTAGCAAAGAGCTTACTTTGGTTGATAATGGCTGTAAGTCAAAGGTTAGCTCTGTGTGGTCAATTAAAAAATCAGGAGCTTTATAGTCTTTAAGATATTGTGCTTGAGGTTTACTTGATTCAGTCATAGATACTCCAAAACAGCTCCTTTTAAGTTAAAAGGAGCTGTTTAAAATTAGGCGGATTGTTTTGGCTTAATACGTAAAATTTTAATGCCCAAGTAGGCATAAACCACCGCTAAAACAGGGTTAATTAAGTTAAAGAAAGCGTAGAGTGCATAATCAAAAGGATTTATTAGTAAAACGCTTTGCATATATGCGCCACACGTGTTCCATGGAATTAGTGGGCTGGTAATTGTACCGCCATCTTCCAATGTACGAGATAAGTTAACAGGCTTCAAACCACGTTTTTCATATTCATTTTTAAACATACGACCAGGTACAACAATTGCAATATATTGATCGGCCGCTATCACGTTAGTACCAATACACGTTGCTATTGTTGCCGCAATTAACGATCCCGTACTTTTAGCTATTTTAAGTATGCTTTTAACAAAAATATCCAAAAGGCCTGTTTTTTCCATAATGGCACCAAACATCAGTGCAGTCATAATAAGCCATGTGGTTGTAAGCATTCCGGACATACCGCCACCACTGAGTAGGGAGTCCATTTTGTCATCGCCTGTACTTATGCTAAAACCATCAAAAAACGTCGTCCAAACAAGCTTAAAATAGCCAACTAGCTGCCCTTGAGAAACATCAATTTGGCTAGCAATTAAATCAGATTGAAACAACATGGCCCAAACAGCGCCCACAACAGCACCGATAGAGATAGCAGGAAAAGCAGGCATTTTTTTAATCGCTAAAACTAAAAGTACAATTAGCGGGATTAGCATTTCAAAACCAATATTAAAGTTTTGCTGTAAAATAGCCGTTATTTCATCAATACGCCCCGCTTCGCTTGAAGCAGTTGCGTTAAAGCCCATGAATATAAATATAATCAGTGCAATTACAAAACTTGGTACTGTCGTCCACAGCATATGTTGAATATGCTCAAATAAATCAGCGCCTACAACTGCTGGCGCTAGATTTGTTGTTTCTGACAGCGGGCTTAACTTATCACCAAAGTACGCGC
This sequence comes from Pseudoalteromonas sp. Z9A6, assembly GCF_011378805.1. NCBI lineage: Bacteria > Pseudomonadati > Pseudomonadota > Gammaproteobacteria > Alteromonadales > Pseudoalteromonadaceae > Pseudoalteromonas > Pseudoalteromonas sp. Z9A6. Next base: position 35,446 of record NZ_WTKZ01000010.1, on the reverse strand, counting down.
CAGATATAACAGCGCCTGCTGTAACTGTTTGTTCAAGTCCAAGACCCGTTGCAACGCCTAATAAAGCAACACCTATCGTAGCGGCAGTAGTCCAAGAACTACCTATACTCATAGCTACAATGCCACAAATTAAACAACTCGCTGCATAAAACCAACTTGGGTTTATAACTTGCAAGCCATAATAAATTAAAGTTGGTACAGTTCCAGAAAGTAGCCAAGTGCCAATTAACGCACCTACCATAAGTAAAATTAGGATAGCGCCAAGTGAAAGCGTTATACCTTCGATCATAGCTTGTTCTAATTTTTTCCATGTATAACCGTTTTTAAGCCCAATTAAAGCTGCTGCAAAAGTAGCAAATAAAAGTGCAATTTGGTTAGGGCCTGATGAAGAGTTATCACCAAATAAGTAAACTGCAGCACCAAGTAAACAAATTAATACAGAGATAGGAATTAATGCATCAAAAAACGAGGCGGGCTTGATTGGTTTGTCATCCAATAGCTTCAAAGTAGAGACTCCTAGACACACTTACTGTGTGTTTAATTATTATTTTTAGCACGTAAAGCGCATTAATTGAGCATGATTGATCTAGCTCAACTTTATGTAATCAAGGATTATAACAATTTAGTAAATTTTAGGTAGTAAAAAAGGCGCCAATGCGCCTTTTTTACAGAGGTAAAACCAGTTATTACTTCTTAGCTATACGACCATAATTTATATAATCTTGAGTAATTAATGCAGCCTCTTCCAAAAATGGGTCAAGCTCTTCAATTACTTCTGGTATATCGTCTAAGTTTTCTACCGGATCTTTACCTAAACGCTTAAGACGTTCGTTAGTACGTACAAGTGCACGTGCTTCACCTTCATCTTTTTCTTTAATACGGTCTGCTTCAACTAAAGAGATAGTTTTACGGTCTTTCTCTTCGTTGTATAAGGTAATGTCATTAAATACATAACCAAATTCTGGCTCTGATTTAATTCGTACTTCGTGTTGTTTTTCAAGGTACGTAATAATAGGGGTTAAATTACCTAGTTTTTTATATTTCGCTTTAACAATGCTGTCCCAAGGAAGTGCATTATCTTGCTTACTTTCGCCCCACTGTGCAGGATCAATTGCTGATGGAAATGAAATATCAGGGATTACACCTTTATGTTGCGTGCTACCACCGTTAATACGATAAAACTTAGCAATAGTATACTGTACACTACCTAACGCATTATCGTATAGGTCATAAGCACGGCCTAAGCCTTTGTGCTGCTGTACAGTACCCTTACCAAATGTTTGCTCACCAATAATTACAGCGCGACCGTAATCTTGCATTGCTGCTGCGAATATTTCAGAAGCAGAAGCACTGTAACGATCAACTAACACAGTTAAAGGGCCGTCATAGTAAGTTATACCATCACGATCTTTTTGCTCTTCTATACGGTTATTTAAGGTATGAATTTGAACAACTGGGCCCTGGTCAAAAAATAAACCTGACAATTGTGTTGCTTCATATAATGAACCACCACCATTTTGGCGCAAGTCAATAATAATACCATCAACCTTTTCTTCTTTAAGCTTAGCAAGTTCTACTTTTACATCTTTCGAAAGATTATTGTAAAAGCCAGGAATTTCAATCACCCCAATTTTACTTGTTAAATCAGAATATTTTGCTTCAAATACTTCTGATTTAGCCGCTCTATCTTCAAGTCTGATTTTATCGCGAGTGATTTCTACAACTTTCGGAGCGCCGTGAGCATCAACACCTTTTAAATACTGTAAACGTACTTTAGTCCCTTTAGGACCTTTAATTAAATCAACTACGTCATCTAAACGCCAGCCAATTACATCTACAAACTCTTCGCCATCTTGAGCAACACCAATAATGCGATCATCAGCTTTAATTTGATCTGTTTTATCTGCAGGGCCTCCCGGCACTAAGCTGCGAATAACAGTGTAATCTTCATCAGGGCTTAATACGGCACCAATGCCCTCAAGCTCTAAGTCCATATCCATTTTGAATTGCTCTGCACGACGTGGCGATAAATAAGACGTATGCGCCTCAATACTGCGTGCTAGCGAATTCATAACAATTTGAAAAGCATCTTCTGAATTTGATTGTACTAAACGTTTTTCTGCATTTTTGTAGCGTTTGGTCAGCACCTCTTTAATGCCTTCCCAATCTTTACCCGTCATTTTTAAACGCAGTGCGTCGTACTTTACACGCTCACGCCAAATTTCATCAAGCTCAGCTTGTGACGCAGGCCATGCTGAATCTTCACGGTCAAAAAAGTATTCATCTTCTTTATCAAACGTCATCTCTTTTTCAAGCAGAGTAAGTGAATACTCGTAACGTTCAAAACGGCGTTTAAGACTTAAGTTAAAAATATCAAACGTAAAGTCTAATTTACCGGTAGTAATAGCGTTATCAAAGTCATCACGATATTGCTCAAATGAGGCGATATCGCTGGCTAAGAAAACGCTTTTATTAAAATCAAGGGATTCGATATAACGATCGTACACTTTACTAGAAAGCTCATCGTTAAATCGAACCGGTGTATAGTGTGAACGAGCAAATAAGCTAGCCACTCGTTTGCTAGCAGTACCATGTTGACTCTCTTGCTTGAGCTGGGGTAAATCGTTAATAGTAACGGCTTCTACAGCAGCAAATAATGAACCTGAAAACAGGGCAGCAACTAACGGAATGAGCGTAAACTTTTTACTCATACACAACTCCTTAATTTATTTACAACTTAAACAATGTATAAGCTGTCAGCTTTGGTTTTAACTTGCATACCTGTTACTAACTCAACATGAACATCATCTTTGTTCACTTCAGTTATTACTGCATTTACAAGTGCTTGGCCAAGTTTAACCTTAACCTTATTATTAACCTTGACCTCAGTTGCTGGCAAAGGTTCAATTTTTCCTGAACGCTTAGCCGGCGCTGCTTTAGCAGGTTTGTTAGCTGCAGGAGCGTTTTTATCGCCTGGTTTGCTAGCATGAGCTGGTTTTTTCTTGAAAGATTTAGAATCTGAATCTTGGCGAGGACGCTGTTGTTTTTTGCGTTTAGCCATTTTAGCGCGGCTTTCTTCCAATGCTTTTTGTGCATGGTCGATATGCTCTTGCTCAACTTTTTCACCTTGATTACCATCAAGATCAATACGAAACTCTGACTTGGTCACAGCTTCTAAATAACGCCAGTTAGACGTGTATTTTCTAAGCGCTTGACGAACTTGAGTCTTACTTACTTTTTCAGACCCTTCAATACGCTCAGCAATATCTTTAAAAATACCTACTTTAAGCGGCTTGATGCCATCTTTTTGTTTAAAACATTGTGGGAATTCTTGATATAAAAATTCCAACACTTCATTAATATCTTTTAGCTTGTTTGTGGTTTCCATTTTAGAACCTATTTTTCACATCTTTTCATCAAGGGACGAATCGACGTAGTGTGTTACCCAGTCGACCAACTCTTCGAAATCGGCTTCTATAACAGCCATATCACCTCGAAGGTGTTCCCAAATACCATTAATTGTTTCATCAATAAATTCACATTCTGAATCATCTGGAAGACGATCCCATGCAATATGAATCAAATCATTGAGCGTTTCCGCTACATGTTCTTCTTCGCCTTCCCAGTCGCCAACATCTTGTACAGCAAATAGGTAGTCTTGAACATTTAGCAAATCTTTCATTACAAGCTCGCCTCTAAGCATTTTACTAATGCTTCTAGACCGGCTTTATCGTCAGCATCAAATCGACCAATACTCGGACTATCAATGTCTAGTACAGCAAATACTTTACCATGTTTCATGATAGGTACAACCACTTCAGAATTAGACGCTGCATCACAGGCTATGTGGCCGTCAAAAGCGTGAACATCTTCAATTAATTGTGTTTCTACGGTTGCCGCAGCAGTTCCGCATACACCTTTTCCTACTGGAATACGAATGCATGCAGGGTTACCTTGAAACGGACCAAGTACTAATTCAGTAGGAGAATCCATAAAGTAAAAGCCCGCCCAATTTACATCCTCTAAAGAGGTAAATAACAGCGCGCTTATGTTTGCCATATTGGCAATTACATTGGATTCACCAGCTATCAGCGATTCAGTTTGCTTAACTAATGACTGGTAAAAATCGTGCTTTTGCATACCAAACTACTTCTTATTAAACATACAGTAGCTAAAGGTACTCTTTGTCGTGAAAAATTGGAACCTTTTGGAGGTAAAAAAAAGGAAATCACACCGTTTATCAGTGCGCTTGGTTAATAATGCTGCGATTATTTTTTTGCCGTTTTACGAAGACCAAACAAAAACAGCCCAGCAGCGAATGCTGACATTACACTATTGATCAAAAATATCTCCCCTGTTGTGGCACTTAATAAGTAACTAAATATCGCTCCGCCTAGTAGTCCAAGAGTTAATACCCCTGAATAATTAACTTTAGAATACTTAAACATGAGTAAATACCCAGGCACAACAAAAGCAGCCATTGTTAAGCCTACTATGTGTGCATTTGATATAGCAGTCATTAATAAGGTAAGAAATATTGATACAAACTCGCCTTCAAGCGTAAGTGAGTAATAAACACCAAGTAAACTGCCTACAATAACAGGCGATAATAACGAAAGCCCTACGCTTTTTGCTAGCTGATGTTTCATTTAAAATCCTTAATACACAAATCTAAATTCTATGTATAAAGCATGCACCAAGATCTAAAGGTTAGAAACAGAGACTATGGTCGTAATTTATGATTAAAAATAAACCTTATTGCAGTATGAGCCTATTACTTTATTAATAGGCTCATAAGTTTGGGTCACACTTATCAAAATGCTTATAACTTAGCTATTTTATTTGATAACTCAAAATGGCTAGATGTTACTATTTCCTCAAGCACTGCCACCCTTTTGCTCAACATCGCTGTTTGTTCCTCTAATTTTGTTATCTTGTTATTATTTAGTCCTTTAAATTTTGCGTGCGCTGCCATTATTGTAGTTTTATAGGTGAAATAACGTTTAGTAATAGTAAGAATCAAAAAGGGTGAGCTAAATATAATTATTACAATAAATAATTCTAGCATGGTCGTTTCCCAATCAATTTAAGTTAGCTTGTTGCGTGTAAAGGCCATTTTTAGTGCATTGAAATAATTTTGATAATGTAACTTCGCGCTGCTTTCCTCGTCGAATTAGCATCTCAACATACACAATACTTAACACAATGGCTGTTGCTTTAAATAAGTTACCTTGTAGATCACCTACTGCGCCACCCGACATACCAAATATTCCGTAAGCTGCATTCATAAAAATATGCATCCACATAGGAAACCAAATACGATAACCACATTCACAATATAGCCACGCAAACCATGTACCTGCTACAGTAGTGATTGCAACCGCCATCAATGCAGAAATCGCATCATTGCCTTGATAAATATGGCCCAGACCAAATATTACTGAACTAATTAATGCCGCAGGCACAAAGCCCCATCTACAATATTTAAATAAAACACCAAACAATGCAGCCCTAAAAATTAGCTCTTCAAAAAACCCCGCATAAACTGAGCCAGTTATTATTGCTAGTATTGATAGGTTAAGTTCATCACTCAAAAATCCATAACCTATTGCCATAGGAGTACAACAAATAATTGCTGCGAGTGCATAGTTAATAAAACCAGAGGAATTAAACCCTATAGATTCAAAAGGCTTACTTTGTTTAAACAAAATAATAGCCGCAATAACTAACGGTCCATATAAAAAAATATATTTAGCGGGGGTAAATAAAATGCCAGTTAGATTATCAAGTTCAGACAACCAGCTAGACCAACCTTCTCCCCTAAACTGCCTCATTACATAGTGGCAAAATACAAATATAGAAATTATTGCAAGTGCCTTGATAGCGTATTTCATATCTACTTTTCTCGTTAAGTTGTAAATTTCAACTTAATCTTGGCAATAGTAAAAATACAAAGCGACCTATTAGGTATCAATTACAAGATGAGGTATAAAGCCCATGTTTTAGGGGGGATTAACATGATTTTGGGATTAATGACAAAGCATCTTTGATTACTTTTACATAAGAACGAGACACAGGAATTTTAATATCAATTGTATGTAGCGATAATTGCAACCCTCCAGCATTACCACTGTAGTGTTGAATGTTTTGCAGGTTAACCGCATAAGAACGGTGGCATCGTAATATAATTGTTTTTTCTGGAAGCTGCTTTAATAAACCGCTAAGAGATACACGTAATAGTTTACGTGAAGTTGAAGCTCCTTCTTGTATTGTTATTTCACAATAGTTGTCTGAAGATTTAATAAATAAAATATGGTGAGGAGCCGCATTAATTTCGTCGTTTTTGTTATCACCTTTGAGAGTAATTGTCTTTAATTCAACTTCTCTCAACTGCTCTTGAGCAACGCTAACTTTACTTGGCTTAGTTAAATCTATTACATGCCTATTTACCACAAGTAAAAAAATAAGAGGAAATACACCAATACAAAAAATATACCCTACAAAAAGTAATTGATTCTGCCAATGCTAAGATCCAAGTACAGCAACCACAAAATACCCATGATTGAATATCGCAGTAATTAAAATATATGTGATAGGAATAATAATTAAACGGTTTAATTTACTTAGCTTAAACTTAAGTAACACTATTTCTATGAAACCTGACAATAGCAAAGCACAAAAGGTTACTAACCCATAGCCAAAAAGTCGCAGAAACTTGTAAGACTCGGTATCGCTTGAAGTGCCAAAAGGTTGAAATACAAAAAGTACAAAAAGCGTTATAAACGAAAACATGGCGGCACGATATACAACTAACTTTCTCGAATCTAGATCATCTTTGAGCCACAACATCCTATTTTTCATACCTTTAATCCACCAATGTTTAAAAATAGCACACATTAATATGTGCATTCCAACTCATTTAAAATTTTTTGTGATGGTAGTTTTATTAAAAACAAAAAAAGGAAGAGAGCATCAACGTTATTTAACATCAGAAGATGATGTGTCAGCAATTCTATCTGCTTTTAAGATTTTACTAATGAGAGATAAAACATGTAATACCAATTCGCTTAATTAAGTGATCTATTTTGAGGGTGGAAAAACGTGTTGATAGCTAGGCAATAAATTCGCTATTTAGTTGTTCAAAATGAGAATTTTTTAACGCATGGAGCGACACGTTTAGCCCCGCAAAATGATTAAGTATTATTGCGGGTTTGTATAAGTGTACTAATTGTGTTCCAAACACAAAAAAGCCCGCTAAATTAGCGGGCTATTCTGTTATATGGTGGAGAGATAGGGATTTGAACCCTAGATGGGCTATAAACCCATGCCGGTTTTCAAGACCGGTGCATTCGACCACTCTGCCATCTCTCCGATACTGCTAAGTTAAAAGTAAGAGTGTACTAATAACTATTTAAATGAATGATATTTTAATTACCACACACTTATTAAATAAGTGGTGGAGAGATAGGGATTTGAACCCTAGATGGGCTATAAACCCATGCCGGTTTTCAAGACCGGTGCATTCGACCACTCTGCCATCTCTCCGCACGGCCTGCATAATAGGGAAACCCATCCCTTTTGTGAAGCTTTTTTTTAAATTAATTGTTTAAGTGCTTAAAAAACAATTAATTTGTTTAAAGATAAAACAAAGTGTTTTTAATTTAGCCGTCAATATACTTTTATTTAAATATTTAACTCTATTGATCTACAAAGGTTTGCCCAAACATATAAGAGTTGGTAATCTAATTTTAGTTAAATTATCGAAACACACACGTTTCACTTAAAGGAGCTCTACAATGGCGTTTAATCAATCGTACAATACCGCGAAACCGGTAATGTCTACCATTGAAACAAACAAGGTACTTAAAAACACCTACTTTTTACTAGCTATGACACTTGCATTTAGTGCAGTTACAGCCGGTATTTCAATGGCACTACAATTACCTTACTTTATGGGAATTGTGTTTACACTCGTTTCGTTCGGTTTATTATTTGTTGTAAATAAAAAAGCAGATACAGCATCTGGTGTATTTTGGGTGTTTGCTTTCACAGGTTTAATGGGGGCAGGCTTAGGTCCATTGCTTAACCATTATGCTGCATTACCTAATGGCCCAATGCTTATTATGCAAGCCTTAGGTTCTACAGCGCTTATCTTTTTTGGTTTATCTGCTTATGCACTAAATACTAAAAAAGACTTCTCATTTATGGGTGGCTTTTTAACTGTTGGCTTAATCGTTGTGATTGTAGCAAGCATCGTTAATATTTTTATTGGCAGTTCATTGATGTTTATGGTGCTTAATGCAGCAGTTGTACTGATTATGTCTGGTTTGATTTTATTTGATACAAGCCGAATCATAAACGGTGGTGAAACTAACTACATTCGCGCAACAGTGTCTTTATACCTAAGCGTATATAACTTATTTACTTCTTTACTTGCTCTACTTGGCGCAAGTGATGACTAATTAAATAGTTCTGTTAAAATAGCCCCTTTATTGGGGCTTTTTTATTGGAATTGTTTTGGCACGCTTTGTTCTTTCATTACATACACCACCATCCGATCACGATACCACGCAACGCATAGTTAAATTTGCGAATGCATGTTTAGCCCAAGGGCACACCATTGATGCTATTTTTTTATACCAGCAAGGTATTTATCATGCATCTACCCACTTTGATTTATCCTCAGACGAGCTTCAAATTTCAGCACTTTGGCAGCAACTCGCTGATCAAAAACTAAATTTAATGCTGTGTGTTACCGCCGCGCAAAAGCGCGGGTTAGATATTAAAAACACAGGTGTATTTAAAGTCGCAGGATTAGCTGAATTTGCAATGCTTGCAAGCGACGCAGATAAATGGGTGCAATTTAAATGATAAACGTATTAGTAATGAGTCAGTGCAGCCCATTTGACGATTTAAATATTCGTGATGCACTTGATATGACATTGATATTTGCTGCTGTTGACCAAAATGTAAGTTGGTTGTTTAGCGGCCCCGCCGTTTTAGCTTTAAAAAAGCATCAACAACCAAACAATATTGGCTTAAAAGACTTTTTTAAAAATATTAAAACACTCGAAATATATGATGTTGAAAACATTTTCGTGTGTGAAAAATCATTGCTTGATTATGGTTTAAATAAACATGATTTACTCATAGAAGCAAAAGCTCTTAACTTTAGTCAACAACAAACACTAATTAAAGCGCAGCAACATGTGGTGAACCTATGAGTACGTTACATATATTTTCAAAGCCGCTTAACTATTACTCGGCAAATCAGCTAGAGAACTTAATTTTATCAGGCGATAAGGTACTACTTGTTGGTGATGCCTGCTTTGCAAAAAAACAATTTAGACAATTTGCAGATACACTGTTAATACTTGAACAAGACGCGCAAGTACGTGCAATAAAATTAGCAGATAACGATAAAGCAATTAGCTATGAAGACTTTGTGGCACTCACTTTATCAACTAATCAATCAATTACGTGGTAACTCATGCTTGAATTTAACAACCAACAGATTGAAACCGACAAACAAGGCTACTTGATCGACCATACTTTATGGTCAAAGGAGCTGGCGCCTGTAATTGCTACTCAAGAAAACATCACACTTAGTGAGCAACACTGGGAAGTCATTAATTTTGTTCGTGATTTTTACATTGAATATAACACCAGCCCAGCAATTAGAATGCTTGTAAAAGCAATGGCTAAAGCACTCGGTGAAGATAAAGGTAATAGCCTTTATTTATATAAATTATTTCCTAAAGGCCCAGCCAAGCAAGCAACAAAAATTGCCGGATTACCAAAACCAGCTAGGTGCATATAATGAGAGCTAAATCAGACAATAATCAAGCAACACAAGCCAAGCCAAAAAGAAGTACTGGGCGTACTTATTCACGCAGTGCACTTAACAAAACGCCATCTGGTAAAAGAGAAATAAAGCCGCAAATAGCATCTAAAGACAGAAAAATTGTGTTATTCAACAAGCCGTTTGATGTGCTATGCCAATTTACAGATGACGCAGACAGAAAAACGCTTGCTGAATTTATCCCTATTAAAGAAGTTTACGCAGCAGGAAGGTTAGACAGAGACAGTGAAGGTTTATTGCTTTTAACAAACTGTGGAAAATTACAAAACACCTTAACTGCTCCTGATAAAAAAACGAATAAAACCTACTGGGCACAAGTTGAGGGTGAACCAACGAGTGAATCAATTAATGATTTATGTAATGGCGTAGAACTTAAAGACGGGCTTACACTCCCCGCTAACGTTAAAATAATTGATGAGCCAACAATTTGGGCGCGTACCCCGCCTGTACGCGAGCGAAAAGCAATCCCTACCACTTGGCTAAGTATTACTATTAATGAAGGTAGAAACAGACAAGTTCGTCGAATGACCGCGCATATTGGACACCCTACACTTCGCCTCATCCGCTATAGCATTGGCAACTATACGTTGGATGATATTAATTGTGGTGAATACAAAGTAATTAAGGGCGTAGTTGATGCATAAACCGCATGTCACGGTTGCAGCAATAGTAAAAAAGCAAAACGAGTTTTTACTTGTAAAAGAGCGAGATAAATTTACAAAGCAAATTTGTTACAATCAACCTGCGGGTCATTTAGAGCAAAATGAGACACTTGCACAAGCTGCAAGCAGAGAGCTACTAGAAGAAACAGGCTTAACGCTCGAGCCTATTGGGTTTTTAGGTGTTTATAATTTGCATGCCGATAACGCAGTGCACTATTTGCGATTCTGCTTTTTATTTGAAGCGCCTAATAATATAAAAGCACCAACACCAATGGATTCCGACATCATCAGCGCTAGCTGGTATACATTAGAGCAAATAAAATCATTACCTCTTAGAAGCCCTTTAGTGCTCAAGTGCATTAACGACAGCTTGAATCGACCACCGTTAAGCTTAGAAACTATTTATAATTGATTTACTCTGAGCTTAGCGCTATACAATTACGTCCTTGTTTTTTAGCATAATAAAGGGCGTTATCAGCGGCTTTAACAAAGCTGACTTCATTACTATTTGTATAGTTGCTAATGGTATTAATGCCCATACTTATTGATAAAAATCCGGTAAAGCTATCTTGGTGAGCAATAGCTAAGCTTTCTACAGCCTTTTGTATTTGCTCTGCTATAAACAGCGCTCCTTGCCTATCTGTTTGTGGAAGTAAAACAACAAATTCCTCTCCACCATAGCGCGCCACAAAATCTTCTGGGCGACTAACCGTTGAAGCAATTTTTTGAGCCACGTCATATAAGCACGTATCGCCCGCTACATGCCCATACCGATCATTAAATTGTTTAAAATGATCAATATCGATAATAATCATCGATAGCATGCCTTCGCATTCTTTTGCTCGTTCATACTCATGCGTTAGTTTTTCATCAAACCGACGCCTATTTGCAATTTTGGTTAATGCATCCAAAAAGGCCATATCCCTGAGTATATCTTCTGCTTCTAAACGCTCTGTTGCATCATTAAAAACAGCTAAAAACTCTTCACCTATATCAATCCCTGAAATTTCCATCATCACTTGCGAGCCATCACGACAAGAAACTCGATAGTTATTTGCGGGTATGTCGTTATTGTTATTTAGTGCCTTTTCAAGAGAGTCTTGCCACAGCTCTTTTGCAAGTGCTCTGTATTGGGGATCTGGATACGCTTTTTCCCACCATGATTTAAGATTTGGCACATCTTCTACTGTATAACCAAAAACATCTACAAAACGTTGATTAACTTTTAAAATATCACCCGTCTTGGCACATACATTACATACTGGCATTGGCAAAACGGTAAATAACCTAGCGTAGTGACTTATCTCATGTTTGCGCATAGGGTTTAGTGTACTTTGAGGTAAGTAACTCATTGGCATATCATTTTTTTCTATACTAAGCTTTTCTTCCATTTCTAAAGCGAAATACCACTCAAGCCACCAGTGCTCTACATGCTCAAGCACCTTTAAATCAACGTTCTTTTTAACTGTTGAACCTTTTATTAAGCTAAATAACTCATGTACATGGTTTGGCTCTTGGTAAATATGAGGGTTTTTGGGTTTTATTAACTCATAAAAAAGATTATAGGCTGATTTTTTAAACTCTGTCGTCTTGCTAGAAAGTAATTCGCTATCCAAAAAATCCGGTTTTTGTGTGTAATGCTCGACTAAAGAATTTATCTTGTTTATTTGATAGGCATAATTCATATATTCATTCCATTGACTATATTTCAAGCGGCTTTAAAATGGTTTACAACCATATACTCACCACTATTTTATTTTTATTAAGTGTATATTTACCCTAGTAGTTTTGAAAGAAAATACTATTAATAAAACTCAATAACTACATGAATTATTCTATACTCTTAATTTATTAGTAAAGATCACTTTAATATTGCTAAAGTTACAGCCTGATAATGCGTTTAAGTCTAGTTTGCTATTTGTTATACAAATAAAATAGTGACAAATTATGTCCTTTGCCGCCCTACGCTCTTTAAGCACAAACAAAATACATGCTATAATCGCGGCCTTTCCAAGTTAACAGCAATCTGTATAAGCGAAATTATTCATGAGCGAAAATAGTCACATTAAAGTCATTGTTGGCATGTCCGGCGGTGTTGATTCTTCTGTATCTGCATATTTATTACAACAACAGGGCTACCAAGTAGAAGGCCTGTTTATGAAGAACTGGGAAGAAGACGACAATGATGAATACTGTGCCGCCGCTGATGACTTAAAAGATGCACAAGCCGTGTGCGACAAATTAGGTATTGAGCTTCACACAGTAAACTTTGCTGCTGAATACTGGGATAATGTATTCGAATACTTTTTAGCAGAGTACAAAGCCGGCCGTACACCAAACCCAGATATAATGTGTAATAAAGAAATTAAATTTAAAGCCTTTTTAGAATTTGCGGCTCAAGCACTCGGTGCTGACTTTATTGCAACCGGACACTACGTTCGCCGTGAACTTCGCGATGACAAATACGTAATGTGTCGCGGACTTGATAATAATAAAGATCAAAGCTACTTCTTATATACCCTAAGCCATGAACATATTGGCCAAACGTTATTCCCTGTAGGTGATATCGAAAAACCAGAAGTACGCCGCATAGCAGAAGAACAAGACCTAATCACGCACGATAAAAAAGACAGCACCGGAATTTGCTTTATCGGTGAGCGTAAATTTAAAGATTTTCTACAAAAGTTTTTACCAGCGCAACCTGGCGTTATCGAAGACACTGACGGTAACAACGTAGGCGAGCACGAAGGCTTAATGTACCACACACTTGGACAACGCAAAGGCTTGTTAATTGGTGGTATGAAGGAAGGTTCTGGCGAACCATGGTACGTAGTTGATAAAGATTTAGAACGTAACGTACTTGTTGTTGGTCAAGGTAAAGATCACCCTCGCCTATACAGTAATGGTCTTAATGCAAACCAATTACATTGGGTAGACCGCGTTGGCCCTAAAGGCACCACTCGCTGCACAGTAAAAACACGTTACCGTCAAGAAGACTTAAGCTGTACCCTACTTGTAGGTGAAGACGGCATGGCTCGTGTATTATTCGACGAACCACAAAAAGCAGTTACGCCAGGTCAATCTGCCGTATTTTATGCAGAAGATGTGTGTTTAGGTGGTGGTATTATTGACTCGGTGATTAAGTAATGAATGAATACCAAGTCATGGCGCTTGCCGCCATGTGCCAGGTTGCTAAACAAGTTCAAAAAATTGCCCAATACGGCAGCAACAACAAACACGATTTAGAAATCTTACTTTCAAGTATTATTCAAACATCTCCTGAATCTCCAGAGGACGTTTATCAAGGTACAGATAACCTGCGTGATGGCTATAAAACATTAATGGCGCAGCTTACTGCAGGCGCTCAAAAAGATGTTGAAATAGTAAAGTACGTAGGTGGTTTAATGCAGCTTGAGCGTGCACTAAATGCAAACGACAAGAGCTTAAACGAATTAGGCAAACGAATTGATGATATTCATCGTCGTTTAGATCATTTTGCTATTACCGACGAGAGCGTTGTTGCCGGTTTAGCAGATATATACTCGTCGGTGCTGAGCCCCCTTGGGCACCGAATACAGGTTTATGGTAAACCCGAGTTATTAAAACAGCAGCTCACTCAAAATAAAATCCGTGCCCTATTACTAGCCGGTGTTAGAAGTGCAGTATTATGGCGACAAATGGGCGGTAAACGCCGTCACTTTTTCTTTTCAAAAAGAAAAATACTCGCCATTGCTAAAACAAAAATTTAACTATCGTTCAAACTAAAATTTAGGAGTTATTATGGAGCTTTCAGCGTTAACGGCTATCTCTCCGGTGGATGGTCGCTACGGCAGCAAAACCACTGAACTACGCAGTATTTTCAGCGAATTTGGCTTAATTAAATACCGCGTAATTGTTGAAGTGCGTTGGTTGCAAGCGTTAGCTGCAGCAAGCGATATAAAAGAAGTACCTGCATTTAGCGAACAAGCAAATGCACTACTTAACGCTATTGTAGATAACTTCAGTGAAGCTGATGCACAGCGCGTTAAAGATATTGAACGCACTACAAACCACGATGTTAAAGCGGTTGAATACTTATTAAAAGAAAAAGTAGCCGATAACAGTGAGCTTCATGCAATCAATGAATTTATTCACTTCGCTTGTACTTCAGAAGATATTAACAATCTATCTCATGGTTTAATGCTTAGCGAAGCACGTAACAAGGTTTTACTCCCTTATTGCGATGAACTTTTAAGCGCAATTAAAGAAAAAGCGATTGAGTACAAAGCAATCCCAATGATGACTCGTACGCACGGGCAACCAGCTACACCATCAACGATGGGTAAAGAGTTTGCTAACGTATACATGCGTTTAAAGCGTCAACGCGACCAAATTGCACAAGTAGAAATGCTTGGTAAAGTTAACGGTGCTGTTGGTAACTACAACGCTCACCTTAGCGCATACCCAGATTACGACTGGCATACTCACGCAGATAAATTTGTATCAAGCTTAGGTTTAACACTTAACCCATTTACCACACAAATTGAACCGCATGACTATATTGCAGAGTTGTTTGACGCAATTGCACGCTTTAACACTATTTTGCTCGATTTTGACCGTGACATGTGGGGTTACATCGCACTTAATCACTTTAAGCAAAAAACAATTGCGGGCGAAATTGGCTCATCTACAATGCCGCATAAAGTTAACCCAATTGATTTTGAAAACTCAGAAGGTAACTTAGGTTTAGCAAACGCTATTTTTGCTCACCTTGCACAAAAATTACCAGTTTCTCGCTGGCAGCGTGACCTTACCGATTCAACGGTATTACGTAACTTAGGTGTAGGTATGGGCTATGCGATCATTGCATACCAATCAACACTTAAAGGTGTGAGCAAGCTTGAAGTAAACGAGCAACGTTTAGCAGACGAGCTTGATCAAAACTGGGAATTACTAGCCGAGCCGATTCAAACAGTTATGCGTAAATATGGTATTGAAAAGCCATACGAAAAACTTAAAGATTTAACACGCGGTAAACGTGTAAATCAAGAAATAATGGCTGACTTTATCGATGGTCTTGACCTTCCAGAGCACGCTAAAGTAGAAATGAAAAAACTAACACCTGCTAATTACATTGGTCGTGCTGTTGAGTTTATTGATGACTTAGTTTAAAAACTAAATTACTCTTTTAAAAAGCGAAAGGCTCATCCTTTCGCTTTTTTTGTTTTAACCCCATTGCACAAACTAGTAGGCATAATGTATGTATCAATTAAAAATAAATAATTTGTCTGAGCAAGAGTTTTTAAGCCATTTTTGGCAAAAAAAACCGCTTTTAATCAAACAAGGTTTTGCTGATTTTCAAGACCCGCTTGATGCTAATGAACTTGCCGGTCTCGCAATGGAAGAAAGCATAGAGTCACGTATTATCACCAATCATAAAAATGATTGGCAAACGCACCAAGGTCCATTTGAAGACTTTGAGCAGTTAACAGACGATCATTCTACATTACTCGTGCAAGCAGTTGATCACTGGCATAGCGAAGCTGCACAACTACTAGAGCCATTTAGGTTTATTCCAAACTGGCGCATAGATGATTTAATGATCAGCTATTCAACGCCTAATGGTGGTGTTGGCCCACATTTAGACCAATATGACGTATTTATTATTCAAGGCGAAGGTAAACGTCATTGGCGCGTAGGCCTGCCCGATCCAACACTTAAGCAGTTTGCTCAAAACAAAAAATTACTGCAAGTAGAAGCATTTGAAGCCGTAATCGATTGCATATTAGAGCCTGGCGATATTTTATATATTCCACCAGGGTGCCCTCACGAAGGTTACGCTGTAGAAAACGCACTAAATTATTCAGTTGGTTTTAGAGCGCCAAATCAACAAGATTTATTGTCGAGCTTTGCCGATCATATTATTGATACCGAAAGCGGCCAAAAACGTTATACCGATCACAACATCACGCTCAGAAAATCAAAAGGTGAACTTACAAACCTTGAAGTTGATAAAGTTAAAACACTGATGGCAGCACTTTTAGAAAATGACGATTTATTTAAACAATGGCTAGGCTCAACGCTTAGTCAGCCCAAACATGAAATGGATTTAGCGCCAGTAGAGCCTCCATTTACGTCAGAGCAAATAAGCGATGATTTAAGTGATGAAGAAACAGTGTTTGAACGCTTAGGTGGCACACGCGCTATTTATCAGCAACTCGATACAGAAGTTTTACTAAGTGTTAATGGCGAAAATTACGCCATGCCGTTAACCGACTTAGCGGCGGTAAAACTACTTACCGATCATACTGAGTTTGAAAGTTCAGCATTAAATTTAACAAAGCCAAGTTTAGTTTTTACTCAAACTTTTACTACACTTGTTAATGAGGGGCTTTGGTTTAATATAGACCACGAGTAATAATACCAATTATATTAATAATGATGAGCATTTTACAGCGCAAGATACTATGTATACAGGTCAGTTAAAATTTTTAATTTTCATCTGATATTGGCTTAAATAACTTTGCTGTGATTGCTTACTCATTTTAATTTGGTATCAATAGGAGTTTGCAATGGGCTATCTGGTTGATAAGGTTGAATGGGATATAAAAAAAGATTTGCTACAAAAAATTCGAGAGCGAGTTTTTGTTTACGAGTTACATATCCCCAAGCATATCGAATTTGATAGCCTAGATAAAATTGCATTACATGTACTTGTTACAGACGATGCAAACTGCCCAATAGCAACGGGTAGATTATGTAAAGATGGCTTAATCGGCAGAATAGCTGTATTACCTGAGCACCGTAATCGCAAAGTATATACATCGCTTCTAAACTTTATTGTAGAATTAGCTTCAAACCAAGGTATTGAAGAAGTAAGCATTAATTGTATTTTAAATGAAGTAGAGCGTTTTAAGCGCAATGGCTTTATTCAGCAAGGAAATGTATTTATGGAGGCGGGAATTCCTAGGCAACGTATGCAATGCTCTGTTTCGGCGTTTAATACAACCCCCTTCACACTTGTCCATTAGATAAAGCAAAGGGCAATAAATAAGCTATCACCCTCTACATTGTTACTTAACCCAAACTGTAGCTACTTTGACTCATTTGCCCACAGCGGTTCATTATCATACATTTCATACAAGCCATGTGCTCTATTTATAAGTAAGTTAGCAAAATCTACCTGCGTTTTATCACGCGCGCCTGTACTCATAATTTGATCCGCTTTTAATTGCCACTGCAAAGAAAAATAACGCATTGCATCGCGTGCATCTGTTGCCGCACTAACCTCAGCATGATCTGTAGGTAACCGCCCTGTTATTACCCAATATGTTTTACCGTTCTGTGCTTTAAATTTCCACATTGCACAAAGTGGTGCTAAAAATCGACTGTCTTTATCAACTACTGATTTTGGCATAATGCCCTTTTCGGCTAAATGCTTTTGCGCTGTTTGAAAACATTCGCGTTGCCACTGCATTCTTTGCTCATCAGTTATAACTTGTTCTTTTGCTGTTAACGGCTTTTTTTCTTGTTGTTGCATTTTTAATAACCTTTTACTTCTTTTTTAACACTCTAAGGGCTTAGTAAATAAGGTGCAAGTATAAAACGGTCATTTGCACCTTAAAGCGCTCTGTTTGCTGTGTTTTTAGCCAAACTATTATTTTATATTGTGATCAAACGAACCCACATCACCCGGAAAAACTACTGGAGACTCAATACCGTCTTTACTAACAGAGGCTACACCAAAGTAATAATTATCAATCACTACGTTTTTAAGTGTGTACTGTGAAACCTTACCAACGTATTTACTAAACTGCCATTGCGGCTCGCTCGTGTAACGCCAATAAATTTTATAGCCAGCAATATTTTCATCACTGCTTTCTTGCCATGAAAACGACGTATCAGCTGTAACAGCGCCCTTTATTTTAACTTCTTTTGGCGGTGCGGGTGCCCACGCCATAGATGCCATAGTAACCGCATTAAGTGAAGTTAACTTAGCCGTATAATCAAAATCAACGCCATCAATTGTATCGCCATACTCAACACCATTTTCAGTGCGTAAATCTTGATGCTGACGATCGTAGTGCTCGTTAGTTTCCATAATACGCACCGCTGCAAAACCTGCATCATTAAATGGACGATGATGCCCACCACGGCCAAATCTATCTAATCGATATACAAGCATTGTATCTAAATTAGGAATGTATCTGTCAGCAATAGTATCTATGTAGCGAGCTAAATTGCGACTCGCAGAATCGACTTCACCACCTGTAAAGCGGCGAGTATTAGCTTGCTCTTTTGTTTCTACAACACGGGTACCTTCTGAAAATATACGCGCAGTTGTATTATCAGTTACCCCATTAATACCGGTAATATTGCCAATCATATCGTTGTTTAAAACGCCATGAACTTGCCAGTCATGCTTTTGCGCATAAGCCGTTAATATTTTTCCGCCAAACAAACCCTGCTCTTCGCCCGAAAGCGCCGCGTAAACTACCGAACCATTAAATTTGTATTTACTTAAAACACGAGCTGCTTCTATTACTCCTGCCACGCCCGATGCATTATCGTTAGCACCCGGTGAATCACTCGTAAAGTCCATAACATCACTTACACGTGAATCTATATCACCCGACATAATCACCATGCGATTCGGCTCGTTCGACCCACGTTGAATAGCCACTATGTTAACCACTTCAACAGGATTAGGAATGCGTTTTTCGCCCGATATAGTGTCCTTTACTTCAATAATTTCCAGACAACCACCACACTGCACAGATATTTTTTCAAGTTCTTTTTTTATCCAACGCCTAGCCGCACCAATGCCTCGAGTATCCGATTTAGTTTCTGAAAGCGTATGGCGAGTACCAAAATCCACCAGCGTTTGAATGTCACTACCAATACGTTCGGGTGATACTTGAGCTGCTATATCATGTAATTTTTGCTGTTCTGTGTATTGAAGTTGTGTTTTCCCATGTGCTGATAATGCAAGTGTGCAGGCGCCTGCAATTGCAGTAAATTTAAGTAACGTTGTTGTGATTTTCAAAGGTGTTTTAAGCATCTATTAGCTCCTAATTATTATAGTGTAACCATTACTTAACTAAGATTTTATGGCAATACATTTGAGGTAGATGTAGAAAGGAGCACGCTAAGCGCATTTACAAGAGGTTACTAGGATAGTAAAAAGCCCACTACCTTTAATGGGTACTGGGCCAAAATTTATTATGCATACTTTTAATGAGTGGTTTTAATATCAAATTCTTTCAAAAAGGCCTCATGCCCTCCTAAGCTTGCAAGCACACCAGCAGAAAACATAAATATTAATACAAATGCTAAACAGCTCAAAAACTCCGAACTATTTTCAGGATTAATATAATAGTTAAGTAAAAAACCACTCAATACACCTATAAAAGCAATTTTGCTAAATAAAAAATAACTTGGGATCTCAAATGCCCAAACAGAGGTATTGTTTGCAAACTGCCTATATCCATACGTCATAAAAGCCAACAGACCAATAATACCAATTGCAAAAGTAGTCACTATGGTCAGTGCGCCCATATTTTTATAAATAAGCACATACCCTAATCGTAAAGAATAGATAAATACTGGAAACCATGCCAAAACAGCAGGCCCTAAAATTAATCCCATTTTCAATCCTTGAATAACTTCTAACTAATTAATAGCTAATACAATATTATATTTAGAGGTTAAATTACAAACCTTGTTACACAATAATCTATTTAAAAATGTGTTTTTCGTGGCACACTGTCATTGTGTATACATTAATAGTTTAAGTTATGCGTCAGCTAAAAGAAGATACAATTAAAAGTAACCTTATTGAGTCGCAGCAAAGTGCATACGGCCCTGTATGCGTGTATCAAAATAAAGAATACCGATGGTTAACGCTTGCACAAAAAACCAATGAAGACATAACAATTCAAGGCGTTATGAACCTTATACACCCTGAGCAAGTAATAGTACCTGTAAACCAGTGTATGATGTTATTTTTACTTAAACCGGTAGATACACTAAATATATTAAATTTAGGCTTGGGCACTGCAGGGTTTGAGCGAATTATGTATCACTTACAAAGTAATACGCCTTACATAAACACCATCAATACATTTAACACGGTAGAAATAAACCCAAGCATTGCCTTAATTGCTGCCCAGCACTTTAAGTTACCAATTAAGCACAGCAGCTATTTACAATGCGCCGAGCAATATATTACCCAATGCTCTGATCACTTTAACGTAATCACTATCGATATTTTTAGTGGTGAATATCATCAGCCTTTTTTAACCAGCGATAGCTTTTGGCAAAATATAAATCGCTGCAGTGAGCAAAATACGCAAGTAATCATTAATTTAAACCCACAAACAGGCCAAGAGCTGCAAATGCTTTTAGTACTTTTAAGGCAACATTTTAAGTGCTTAGGGATAATAGAGTTTAACGAATACAAAAATATAGTGATCATACTAAGCCAGCAAACATTAATGCATATAAACGTTGATGAAATACAAAACTCACCGGTGTTTATAAACTTTGCGCCAGACCTTTATAAAAGTATTAACAGCATTTACCACATTGAATAAAACGCGTTACCGACCAGGTTCATGTTTTTCATAGCACGGTAAGCTTGTTTCTAACTTCTCCCAGTTAGCTTTAGACGTAACAAAATTATGCGATAAAACCTGCTCAGTAATATCGCTATCAAATATTCCTAAACGAATTCGTATTCTGCTTTTGTCATCATTATTGCTACTATAAACCGGCGAGCCACAACATTTACAAAAGTAACGAGTACGCCCTACTTTAAAACTATACTCGCTAAGTAGTGCCTGCCCTTTGCTTATTGTAAAGTCATCTGTATTTACAAAGCCATTGGTTGCAAATGCAGTCCCGCTGTTTTTTCTGCACAGTGAACAATGACAATGGATAATAGTAGGGCGTGTTGTTCTTTGGTGGTTGAATTTGCAGCAGTGTGTTTGGTATTTAGGCAAGGCAGAGCCTATGATATGTGGTTGTTCCCCATACATAGGCGATAACGTAGCATAAAGACCAAACATGCGCTGCCCTTTGGGTTCTTGCTAGGGACGATTGACTCTTTGTTGCTCGGTTTTTACTTAGCCCACTAGGTTACAAACCTTGCGCCGCGATTAAATCGCCCCTAGATTGAACAAATTTCAATCCATAAAGATCAACACGCCCTAGTTATACTGCCCGACACTTCAACGTTTACTTCACCACACAAACACGAACCCGTATACATATAACATCCTAACTATTAAATTATTTTAAACTCAGCTGAAATTTGCTGAGTTGATTTAATGGATAAGTTTACTGGTTAATTTTCTGAATGGAATAATAATTTTTATATCTTCGCAGTTCCCACGCCATTACGTATTGCTTTAATGATTGACATAAAAACATTAAATTGGTTACATAACCTTTACTTTAAAGTTATAGCCAAAACAATAATTGGTTAACCAAAAAACCTAAACTTACTGAGAGCCAATTATGCATTGTAAACACATGTCACTTTTATGTTTGTTAAGCGCGTTAGCGTCGTGTTCAACCATTTCTAAAAACACGTCAAGCGATTGGCTACTTATTGATGACTTTGAAAATTCACTTAGCAAGTGGCAAAGTGTCGATACGCAAAATGAAACTAAGCCACAGGTTAAAAACCCACAAATAACAGTTATACAATCAGAACAAGCAAACTCATCAACAAATCATTATTTACTAAAAAAGCCTGCGGCTGAGAGCATTGTAGGAAATCGTAAAGCGCTTTCTTATACAAAACTTCCACAAGCGGTTGAAGTTGGCGACACCTACACATTTTATATGCGTATAAACGTGGCTGCTTTTCCTAATAACCATGCTTTTGGATTAAGCAACCTTACGCCAGAGCTAATTAATAAACATGCGTACGATGCGTTTGAGCCTACACTTCGCGTAACCGATAAAACAGAATCAAACGGGCTTGTAAACGATGGCGCATTAATGGTTAAAACCGACAGCGGGTATAGCAACATTCAAAACTACACTACCAAACAGTCAGCTAAACCTCTGCAAACAAATACCTGGTACGACGTATGGTATGTTGTTAATAACGCAGCAGTCTCAGAGCAAGGTCAGCAATATGATGTTTACGTAAAAGGCGGTGAATTTAGCAAGCAAACACTGGTGTATAAAAATGCACAATTTAGAATGAAGCGCGAACAACCTCTTATATATTTTTTAGCAAACTGTAATACAGGCCCAATTAAAAAGCCTTACGGAAATGGTGGCCTCAGATATGACGATTTATACATGAGCAAAGGTACAAACCTAAATAACCCAATGCTATAAAAGTAAGTGAAGTGTTTTTAGGTGTTCTTTTATACATAAGTTTATATTAATAACGCTCTAGCATATTCACAATTAATACCTTACAAACCTGCATTTAAAAATACTTAAATGGTATAATAGCGACCATTATTTGCCATTTAAGTTTTTAAAATGTATCGATTATTTGAAAAAATGACAAAAGCATTTCCTGAGGATCAACCTACTCAGCCGCCTTCGACTTTATTTGCCTTTTGTCGCCACTACACCAAAGGAATGGAACTGTCGTTGCTGCTTATGTCAATCAGTGCCGCCATGCTCGCTATTTTAGAGGTTTCTTTATTTAGCTATATGGGGCAGCTTGTTGATTGGTTAACAGCCTACACGCCCGAAACCTTGTTTGTAGAGCAAAAGTCAGAGCTTATTAAAATGGCTGTCATGCTGCTATTAGTATTGCCCGTAGTCGTATTTTTTCATTCTGCTATTTTGCACCAAGCATTGCTTGGCAATTACCCTATGTCGATTCGCTGGTTAGCGCATCGTTATTTACTGCGCCAAAGTGTTAGCTTTTATCAAAATGAATTTGCAGGAAGAATAGCCACCAAAGTACTGCAAACTTCTTTAGCTGTTCGCGAAACAGTGACCAAACTACTTGATGTATTAATGTATATAGTGGTTTATTTTGGCTCAATGGTATTTTTAGTTGCCGAAGCCGATTGGCGCTTAATGATCCCTTTATTAGTTTGGTTGGTTTTATACATTTGCGTGCAACTTTACTTTGTACCGCGCCTTAAAAAAATTGCCAGCTCACAAGCCGATGCGCGCTCAGAAATGACCGGCCGTATTGTTGATAGTTACACTAACATTTCAACTATTAAATTGTTTTCGTATACCCAGCGTGAAGAGCAATACGCAAAACAAAGCATGGATGTATTTTTACAGCCTGTGTACAAGCAAATGCGCTTAGTAACCAGCTTAAACTTTGTTATTCAAAGCTTAAATTACCTATTAGTATTTTCGGTTGCCGCTGTATCACTTTATTTATGGTCACTTAGTGCAATTAGCGCCGGCGCCATTGCAGTTGCTGTTAGCCTAGCGCTCAGATTAAACGGTATGGCGCAGTGGATCATGTGGGAAATAAGCAGCTTGTTCGAAAACATTGGCACCGTAGCCGATGGTATGAAAACACTTTCTAACCCTATTGAAGTTGCCGATAAACCAAATGCTGATACGCTTAACGTAAGCCAAGGTGCTATTGAGTTTAACAACGTACACTTTAACTACGGCAAAGCTGCAAACGAGACTAATCGAAGCCCAGTAATGAACGGTTTAAACTTAAACATTAAGCCTGGCGAAAAAATTGGTTTAGTCGGTCGCTCTGGCGCGGGTAAATCAACACTTGTTAACTTATTACTGCGTTTTTATGATACCGACTCTGGAACAATAAAAATTGATGGGCAAAACATCACGGACGTAAGCCAAGAAAGCCTACGCAGATATATAGCCATGGTAACGCAAGATACTTCCCTGCTTCATCGCTCAGTAAAAGACAATATTTTGTACGGTCGCCCCGATGCAACACAAGACGAGATGATCAACGCGACCAAACAAGCTAAGGCGCTTGAGTTTATAAACGACTTGGTCGACAGCAAAGGTAATAAAGGCTTTGATGCACAAGTGGGCGAACGCGGTGTTACGCTTTCGGGCGGTCAACGTCAACGTATTGCTATTGCACGTGTACTACTTAAAAATGCACCCATACTTATACTCGACGAAGCCACCAGCGCACTCGACTCAGAAGTAGAAGCCGCAATTCAGGCAAGCCTTGATGATTTAATGACTGGTAAAACAGTTATTGCCATAGCGCACAGGCTCTCAACCATTGCACAAATGGATAGATTAATTGTACTTGATGACGGCGGCGTAGTTGAGCAAGGCACTCATGAAGAATTAATCGCTAAGGGTGGAATATACGCAGCACTATGGACACACC
This sequence comes from Pseudoalteromonas sp. Z9A6, assembly GCF_011378805.1. Taxonomy (NCBI): domain Bacteria; kingdom Pseudomonadati; phylum Pseudomonadota; class Gammaproteobacteria; order Alteromonadales; family Pseudoalteromonadaceae; genus Pseudoalteromonas; species Pseudoalteromonas sp. Z9A6. The sequence continues at coordinate 10,617 of NZ_WTKZ01000010.1, read as the reverse complement.
AAACAGGCGGGTTTATAGGCGTCGATTAACCATTAATATTACCTTACGGTAGAGGTAGTTTTATTCTGCTTCTACTTTAAACAAAAAAGCGAAGATGCCTTAAAGGCTCTTCGCTTTTTTTATCGTTATAAATAAATTTTATAACTTTTTTTATAAATTAAGAGATTAGTCTTAACCCTATCATTATCAGCATAACCACATTAGCAAGTACGCCGATTAAAAAAAAGTAACTACGTGGGCTTGGGTTTTTCTCCGTTGCTATAGCGTAGTACAGCGCCATGTGAATTAAACGCGCAATTAAATACACCCAAATACACATTGCAAAAATCGGGCTTTGATAATTAATTACAAACGCAAATAACACCGTACCTATAAATAATGCGCTGTTTTCAAGCGTATTATGAAACGTACGATGCGCTCTAAATATAAAGCTGTCGTGCGATAAATCCTCGTCAATTTTACCTGGTACAGCATTTGGTTCTTTAGCTTTGCTAAACGTAGCCACAGCCCACTGTACAAGCAACATAATTAAATAGAGGTAAAATGCCAAATAGGCCGAAAGTGCAACTTCAGTCATTATTAAATCCTTTGTTTTGTTTTTAACTTAGTATTGATTGCAATTTTAAAGCCTAAGTTAATACACTGATATTCAAAGGGTTAATTTAATAAGCCTAATTACATATGTAAGTAACACACAGCATTGTATAAAATTTACTTGTTATAATTTTAAAAAATTACATCAAAACTAAACTGTATACTGCTGAGTTTACTCCGATCTAAAAAGTTTAAACTCTTCAAGTGAAGCATCCCATAACGCTACCTGATTACGCCCCAAGGACTTAGCCTCATAAAGAGCTAAATCAGCCTGTTCAATCAACTCAGAAGGTGTTCTTGCTTTAAATTTAATAGACGTAACCCCAAAGCTACACGTAACAGGAATATCATCAAATGTCGCTTTTTCAACTTTAATACGAATAGCCTCAGCTATACGTATTGCTTGCTCTTGAGTTGTGTTGGGCAAAATAATACAAAATTCTTCGCCACCAAAACGGGCCACGCTATCACTTTTACGTATATTAGCTTGTAAAAGTTCGGCTACGCCACAAAGTACTGTGTCGCCAACGCTATGCCCATAGGTGTCGTTAACGCTTTTAAAATGATCAATATCGACCATTAAAATACAGTACTCTTCAATCTGAGGTAAATCCAAAAAGTCGCGATTCATAACCTCAAATAAAATACGACGGTTATAACAATTGGTTAAAGGGTCTCTTGCTGCCAAATAGTCTAACTCTTCATTACGTTTTTTAGAGGCAATAAAACTTCTATAAACCAGTAATACAATAGCTAAACAAGCGGCTAATAAAAATGCGAGCGCAATACTGGCGTATTTATTCTTTGAAAGCTCTAGCTCTGATATAACTCTAGCTTGGGCGGCGATTTCAATTTGATTATTTTTCTTTTCAAGCTCAAGCTGATGGCGTTTTTCTTTTTCTCTTAACGTCTCAAGCTCTATTTCCATTTTGTACGAATGCAAATGTGCTTTTTCAAGCGCCAACTTATCTTCACTTCTTTCATTTTGAATAATATCGGTTAGGGCTATTTCTTCTTCTGCATAACGAAGTGACTCTTCTATACGACCACGCAATTTTTCTGCTATTCGAATTTCACGATAGGCATATAGCATATGTAACTTATCATCTATTTCGGTTGATAAAGCGAGTGACCTTTTTAGTAAAGAAATCGCCTCATTTGTATCAATACCAATTAAAATGCCCGCAAGCGCAGTAAGCGACTTTATCTCATAAAGTTTACCACCTGCTTCTCTGGCGAACGACAACGACTCTTTGTAATACTCTATAGCCTTGTTTTTATTCCCTTGGGCACGATAAATATTAGCAATAATACGCGCCGTTATAGAAATGTAGGATGTAAGATTTTTGGTTTTATAAGTTACGTAAGCTTTCTGAGCAAATCTCATCGCTGATTCTAAGTCGCCAGACTCATAGTTAATAACAGCCATTTCTCTTAAAGCTGAAGCGAGCGTTTTTTCCTCGACCATACCTTTTGGCAAATCGATAGTTATTTGATAGAAAAATTCGGCCTGATCAAACTGTCTTAATCGTGTATATACCAGTCCCATTTGATTTGATGTTTTAGCAATCCCAAGCATGTTATTTACTTTTTTATAATATAAATATGCCTCATTTATATGTTCAAGTGATTTTTCATAAAGATTAATATGACGATAAATAATACCCGCCCCTAGTAATGCCTTAGCAAAGCCAACAGGGTCGTCAATGTCTTTATGTCTTTATGTATTTCTAATGCGCGAGTGGAGTAAGAGCTAAAACTAAGTTATCTAAATAACGGTGTGCTTCTGCTAGTGTATTTAAAGTACGCGCCATTAGCTTTAAATCACCTAAATTAGAATATACCTCTAAAGCTTTTGTATAAAAGTGAGCCGTTTGCTCTCTATTTTTGAGGCGTTTGTACGACTGAGCTAATTTTTTATACGTTTCATCTAACTGTCTTTGTATTAATTCGTCTTCATCAACAAGGTATTTTAAAGCAGATGTGTATTGCGCGTTCGCGTTATTGTACTTTTTTTGTTCATAAAACGAATCCCCCTTAGTAAGGAGCACCTGCGCTATAAAAAAGTCATCGCCATACACAAGGGTTGTTGGTAATAAAGTTTCAATGCGGGTAGTAAGTTCGTCATAACGTTTTTCTTCTAATAATATATTTATATAATTAATAGACGCCTTTATTTGGTTTCGTGAATCATTTAATTTGCTGTAGTAAACAGAGGATTGTAAAAAGTGCTCGAGCGATTCATTAATATTGTTATTTTTTTTATTCGCCCTACCTAGCAAGTTATGTAGCTTTGCGCTGAGTAACGTGTCATCAGCACTTTGCGCTTGTGACAACAACGCCTTACTTAGTTCAATACTTGTTATAACGTCAGTATCTATAAGTAATTCAGCTCTTTTTAGCAGCCCTGCATTAGATTCATTAGTTAAATTGTATGAGGTGGTTTCTTGTGCGTAAGCGCTGTTTAAGCTAACAAAGCTTTCACTAAAAATGTAAAATTATAAATTCGCTTTACAATGAAACTATGTATTTGCGAAGGTAAATCCATATTTCGCTTATGATTCAAGTAGGTATAAAATTCCATATTTACCATTTTAGTAATTTATTATTAATACAATTCAAAAGGCTGATGATAAAATATACAAACCGGCGCAATACATCAAGTATTGCTGCTATATGAATACTTTTAATTTATAATTTTAGCATAATTATGCATAGAGCAAGCCTAGCTTCTTAGTTTTAGTGTAACTAACACAATACCATGATCGGTACTTAAATCATCGCGCTCAAATTCGGGATTAATTAAGTGACGATCATAAGTATTATACTCAATCACCTCAAAAAAACTGCCAAGGTAGCTGGCATCAAACTCACAAGATAATAAAATATAATCAAGCACGGAGCTGCTCGCGCCATAATAATGTGTTGGTGCTCTTAAAGGCATAAGCTTAGTTGCATTAACATTTTTTGCTTCGTTTTCATCAGCTAAATCAAAAATGCTATTGCTTTCACTATCGCTTATTTCATCGCTAGTCATTGCCTCACAATTAGACAGTTCATCTTCGCTTAGCTGCGACTTAACAAACAAATCCCATGAATCATTTAAACAATATTTAGCGAGGTAGGTTTTAGCATCAAATGCAGGCGCAAAGCGTAGCGTACTTGTCAGTAAATGGCTTAATACGCCATCCGCTAGTTCATTATTAAAGTCCCCCATTAATAGCATGGGTTGTTGCATAGCTTCGCGACGAGCAATCATTTGTATCATTAGTAATGTAGCTTCACTGCCACGCTGAATAGTTGAGCCCCACCCACCCGCTACATTCGCTTTTAAAATTTCAATTATGTTTTGCTCGGGTGTAAGCTCTTTATTATGCTCATCGACATTAATCATTGGGCGCTTAGATTTAAAATGCACCACGTAACAATCAGTATTGCCTATATGCGGCAGCGTTATAGTTGCTCTTAGTACTTTGCGACTAAAAGTAAACTCACTATTAAGGCCAAGCGCAATTGCAAGCTCACTATCGTGCTCAACCGCTGCTACTTCAACTATGGGGTATTTAGAGGCGATTGCCACTACGGGGCGTTTATAAATAAAGTCATCAATCACCTCTGGCGTATCAACTACAGCAAAGTAATTATAACCTTGCTCGCCTACTAGCTCTTTTAATGAGTCAATGCTAAACACTTCCTGAAAACCAATCACATCAGGGGCATGTTCTGTTAAGTAATCAACAACCCAACGCTGCTTTTTAGCCCACTGCTGCGCAGTATAAATTTTCTCAAACTCATAGTATGCATTGGGCGGCTTAAGATAGTTAAACAGATTAAATGTGGCTATTTTTAGTTGGGTGTTAATAATTCCAGATTCATCACTGTTTAAACCTGTATCTAACTGTTTAAGATCTTGATTGCTGATGGGGTTCGCCTAAGTAAAGTTGAAAGTGTTGCTGGCTTATAAACTATCATTTTATTACATGTTTACGTAATAAATCAGCCAGCTTAATTGTAATTTTATACACTCTTTTATTTTAGTCTTTATTATATCCCTCAATAAATAGCATTAACGTGCTTAACCATATAAAATTCGCGGCAATTAAATATGAGCGAAGCGACATTGTAATGAGTAGAAAGATTGAACTATTAGCCCCAGGCGGTGATGTTAACGCGGTAAAAGCAGCCATTGTAGCCGGTGCTAATGCGGTTTATTGTGGATTAGATACCTTTAATGCACGTAACCGAGCGTCTAATCTTTCGTTTGATGAGCTTAACGGCGCACTTCGCCTAGCCCATGAATACGGCTGTGAGATTTTTTTAACGCTAAATGTAGTTATATTAGAGCACGAAATGGGTGCGCTATTTAAGCTATTAAATCAGCTAGTAAATACCACGCTCGACGGCATTATTGTGCAAGACCTAGGGTTATTCAATATAGTTAAAAAGCACTTTCCTACTTTGCATATTCACGCATCAACGCAGTTAACTACGCATAACGAATCACAAGTTGAGTTTTTAGCCCGCATTGGCGCTACACGTGTAAATTTATCGCGCGAGCTTAACTTAACTGAAATCAAAATACTGACTGACGTAGCGCATAAATGCGACGTATTAACCGAAGTGTTTGTGCACGGCGCCTTATGTATTGCGTTTTCAGGGCAATGCTATTCAAGCTCAGTAAGTGTGGGTAACTCGGGCAATCGTGGTCGCTGCTCGCAAGCGTGTCGTGATGAATACGAGCCAACGGCGATGGGTAACAAACACCCATTAAACTTAAAAGATAATTCAGCTTATTTTGACCTACCAGAGCTGGTAGCCGCAGGTGTTGACTCGTTAAAAGTAGAAGGTCGTATTAAAGGCGCTAACTACGTACATACGGTTATTGATAGCTGGCGTAAACAGATAGACACGTTTGTGCAAACCGGTAATTTAATTGAAGACGATTCAAGCTTATACAAAGTATTTAACCGTAATTTTACTAATAAGTTTTTGCAAGGTGACATGACAAAAAACATGTTTACCGACAACCCGCGCGACCATAGCTTTGATCACGCTAACGAAAAGAATAACGCAATTTCGGTTGTGCAAATTTACGATGCACAGCAAGAGCTCGCCGCAGAAAAAAATGATATTGATACGTTAGTTAAAAAGAAGATTGAGTTTTTAGATATTTCAAAACGAGAACTACGCTTTGAGTTTGGCGGTCAATTAAACCAGCCATTTACAGTAACACTGACAATAAACGATAAACACGACAACACCCTAGCAGAGCAAAGCGCCCTTCAACCTCTACGCTTTGAAGTTCAATCGCAAATGCCTATGCAAACCGCTGATAAATCAGTTGTTGATATTGCAGCTATTGATAAACGCTTTAAAACCTTTAGTAATGCCAATTTTGAAATTAAAAATATGGATTACTCAAACTTAGGCAACAACTTAAGCATTCCGTTTAAAGAGCTTGCCCGTATTAAAAAGCAAGTCGCGTTTTTATTAAACGAAGGTAAAGACGTACTCGCCCCTGTTGAACTGCCAAAACTAGTAAACCACCCTAAAGCCGATAACAAAACAACACTCTCTATTTTAATATCGGACATAAAAGACGTTCACCTATGTGATTTAACAGGTGGCGATGTTTACTTTAAATTACCAGAGAGCTTTAGAACCGATAACGATAAATACATTAATGTATTTTTAGAGCACCCACAGTTAATTCCGTGGTTTCCAGCCGTGTTAATTGGTAAAGATTTTGAAGAAGCGGTACGTTTGCTCGAGGTTGTAAAACCTAAGCTTATTATTAGTAACAACACAGGCGTTGCATTTAAAGCAGTACAAATGGGTATTGACTGGATTGCAGGCCCGTTGTTAAACACCACAAACTCTTATGCGTTACTAACACTACAAGAAGATTTAAACGCAAAAGGCGCGTTTATTTCAAACGAAATAAACAAACCACAAATGCGTAATATTAAACGCCCTAACAACTTTAAAATGATGTACAGCATTTATCATCCAATACTAATGATGACCAGCCGACAGTGTTTTTTCCAGCAAACAGTAGGATGTAAAAAACCACGCATTGACGCAAGCTGTATGCTGAGCTGTAAAAAAGAAACCACCGTTACCAATGTCAAAGGCATTAGCTTTGCTATTGATAAACAAAAAGGCGGCTACCCAAGTATTTATAACCATGAGCAATTTTTAAACATGGATATTGTGAGTGACTTTGCCGACAAATTTGACGAGTTCATGATTGATTTAACCGACATTGGCTCAGGCGATAAAGAAAAACTAGATAAAGCCGTGTTACTCGCCCATTTCCAAGATTTAATTAGCGGGCAAACACAAGCAGCTGATCAATTAAATCACATGGTAAAAGTAAAAACACGTCAGCAATATGTTGAAGGCTTAAACAGCTAAGGTAAGTAATAAAATGACATTGCCATTATTATATTCATTACAACACTGCCCATATGCAATGCGAGCACGAATGGGTATTTTAATGGCAGAGCAACAAGTGCTTCTACGTGCTATAAAAACTAAAAATAAGCCGCCGCATCTTTTGCAAATATCGCCAAAAGGCACGGTGCCAGTTTTATTGTTGCCGAATAATCAAGTTATAGATGAAAGCCTAGATATTATGCTGTGGGCTTTAAAGCAAAACGATTCGCATAATTTACTGCATACTCAAGACCCATTAGCACTTGAGCGCATGCTTGAATTAATTAAGCTAAACGACACACAATTTAAGCCTGTGCTCGAAAAGTATAAGTTTTATGCTCGCACAAAAGACATGGCACAAATTTATTATCAAAAAGCCTGCGAAGAGTTTATTAAGCAATTTGAAGCAAAACTAACCACGCATAAATACTTAATGGGCGATGAAAAAAGCCTAGCCGACTATGCTCTGCTGCCATTTATTAGACAGTTTGCCCGCGTAGATAAACACTGGTACTTACAAAGTGAATACACGCATTTACGCGCATGGTTAAACGAGTTTTTACACGCCCCTATGTTTACCAAAGTTATGGCCAAATTTGATTTGTATATGGACTGCGGCAAAGAGTTTTTATACGGCGTTAAAAAACCTTAACTTAGCCTTTGTTTTATAAGAAGTTACATTACTATAGCTAGCTGCAAACCTCAGCATTGAATTATTCTCATCATCGAATTTAAACCATTTATTTACGCTATACTGCCCTCCCCATTACTAACAAACGCTATGCATTATGAACTACTCAAACTTTGGCACTAAATTTACACAACCCAACGGCATTACCCAATTAATGGAAGACTTAGGCGGGGCTAAAAACAGTAACAATCCTAATATTGTTATGCTGGGTGGCGGTAATCCCGCATTAGTACCACAAGTAAATGAGGTTTTTTTAAGTGAATTACAAAAACTCGTTGCCAGTAACAAGGTATCGCAAGTATTTGGGCTCTACGATGGCCCAACCGGTAACGACGAGTTTAGAGCAGCATTAGCTGGCCAGCTAAGTAAAGAGTACGCATGGGATATTAGTGCCGATAATGTAGCACTTGGCAATGGCAGCCAAGCTAACTTTTTTGTGTTGTTTAATATGTTGGCAGGCGAAATGCCGGATGGCAGCCATAAAAAGATTTTATTTCCCCTTGCGCCAGAGTACATAGGTTATGCCGATCAAGGTTTATCGGCTGATATGTTTGTTGCCATAAAGCCTGATATCGAAATTTTGAATACAGGCAGCACATCAAAACAGTTTAAATACGTCATTGATTTTAAAGCAGTTGAAAAAACACTAGCAAACGACAGCAGCATAAGCGCGCTGTGCGTATCACGCCCTACTAACCCAACAGGTAATGTAATTACTGATGATGAAGTAAAACACCTTGATTTGCTCGCTAAGCAATATGGTATTCCACTCATTATTGATAACGCATATGGCGACCCGTTTCCAGGTTGTATTTACACCGATGCAAACCTAACGTGGAACTCAAACATTATTTTATGTATGTCACTTTCAAAACTGGGCCTACCGGGTTTACGCAGCGGTATTGTGGTTGCCAATAATGAGATTATTAAAGCAATTGGCCGCGTAAACGGCAGCATGGTGTTATCGCCAAATAGTATTGGTCCAAGCTTAGTGACACGCTTAATTAACGACAACGAACTACTGCCACTGTGCCGCAACGTGGTACTGCCTTTTTATCGTAATAAAGCACAAATCGCGATTGAATTATTTGATGAAGTATTTGCCGAACTACCTGTTTATTTGCACAAAGTTGAAGGTGCATTTTTTATGTGGCTGTGGTTTAAAGATGCAAAAATAACAAGCGAGGTATTGTATCAACAACTCAAAGAACAAGACGTGTATGTGATCCCAGGTCACAACTTTTTTATCGGCATTGACGATGATTGGGCGCACAAGCACGAGTGTATTCGTATTAACTATGCTACCGATGCAGATACCCTAAAAAAAGGCTTAGAAGCGATTAAAAACCTAATAAAGTAAATATACTGATGCCGATATTAATATCGGCATCAGTCATTTAACTCGCTTATATATACGTTTAAAATTCATGCAAACGCACTGTATCCCCTTTAAATTTATATACAAGTTGGTATCCTACGCGCCCTTTTTTAACATATGCTTATAAAAAAGAAATCGTCAAGGAGCGAATACTGCTGCAAGGCACTTAGTTTAAGTGGCAGCAATAACACAACAGGCATCGCGTATAATTATTGATTTTAAACGTAAGATGTAACTTTAAATAGCAACATGCATTAGCACTATTAAGGTCAATTATGCGATTAGGACCAGGACTACTCGTCACTGCAGCCTTCATTGGGCCAGGAACAATTACTACCGCCAGCGTGGCAGGTGCAAACTTTGGTTTTGCACTTATATGGACATTACTGTTTTCAGTTGTTGCCACTATATTATTACAATCTATGGCGGCGCGCCTTGGCGTTGCCACCGGGCAAGATTTAGCTCAAGCGCTCAGAGCACATATTCAAACGCCTTTATTTAAATCTTTAGCTATATTTTTAGTCATCAGCGCCATTGGTGTGGGCAGTGCAGCTTATGAAGCGGGTAACTTAAGTGGCGCTAGCATGGGATTAATTGAAATATTCCCTCAAGTTAGCTCCCAACTATGGACACCACTTATTGCTTTTTTTAGTGCAGCTTTACTGTATAGCAGCAAACATAAAGTGGTTGAAAACGCGCTAATTTTACTCGTTATTTTAATGAGCTTAGTGTTTATCTCAACACTTGTAATGGCAGCGCCTTCACTGGGTGATGTATTTGCTGGCTTTATTCCTAGTATGCCTGAAGGCTCTATTACAACCATACTAGCTTTAGTTGGTACTACCATTGTGCCGTATAACTTATTTTTGCACTCCGGCGTACTCGCTGCTAGACACGACAGTAACAGCGACATGCAAAAAGTGATTAAACAAACAAATGTTGATACAGGCCTATCAATCACTTTAGGCGGTGTGATCACTTTAGCTATTTTATCTACAGCTTCAGTTGCATTTTATGGCACCGATGCGGGGAAAATTAGTGCGGCTAACATGGCTGTGCAGCTAGAGCCATTGCTTGGCGACGCCGCTCATTACTTTTTTGCTATTGGTTTATTTGCTGCAGGTTTAACAAGTGCTATTACAGCGCCGCTTGCCGGTGCTTACGCCGTGTGTGGCATGTTAGGATGGTCTAACGATATGAGTAACACGCGCTTTAAAGGCGTCGCTATTGTTATTTTATTGTTTGGTGCTGCTGTGGCGTCACTCGGTTTAGACCCTGTCGCGGTAATTATATTCGCGCAAGCGGCTAACGGGTTATTACTCCCTATTGTTAGCACCTACCTTGTATGGCTGGTTAATCAAAAAGGGGTTATGGGAAACTACACTAACTCTTTGATGTTAAACCTGGTAACCCTACCCGTTTTAATCCTAATTTTTGGGCTAAGTAGCTACAAACTAATTAGTTTAATTTTGTAACTATTCAGCCTCATCTGAAATGAATATATCAGGCAGCTGAT